>CAJXHQ010000090.1 GCA_913054485.1 uncultured Paracoccaceae bacterium | reverse complement strand
CTGAGGGGCCAACGCTGAACCGCCCGGCGCTGTCGCGCTGGATGAAGCCGTAGATGGCCAGCGAGTTGGCCAGCCGCAGAATGGTGCTCTTGTGCAGGCCGGTCTCCTCGGCCAGTTCCGCCAGGCTCATCGAGGGCACTTGCGCGGAAAAGGCAGTCAGGATCGACATCGCGCGTTCAACGGATTCGGTGCGCAGGGCGCCCATGGCATGCGTTCTCTCTGGTGAAATACAGTGGCCCCAACCTTGCCCGTGCCGGTCTCCATTGTCTAGCGCTGAGGCAGCCAACGGAGATCTTGAGCCATGCGTACCTTCACCCTCCCCGGAACAGATTTCACTGCTGCCGCCTATGCCGATGCCGCGGGCGCAGGCTTGTCCAGCTTGCCGATGAGCCTGCGGGTGCTGGCCGAAAACGCCTACCGTCACAGCGAGGGCGGAGCAGCCATCGCTGATGTGCTGGACCGTGACCGCAAGGCGGTGCCCTTCCGCCCGGCGCGGCTGCTGCTGCAGGACATGCTGGGCCTGCCGCTGCTGGTCGACATCATGGCAATGCGCTCGGAGCTGGCGGAACGCGGCGGCGACCCTTCAAAGGTGGACATGAGCCTGCCGGTGGACCTGGTGATCGACCACGCGATGACGATCAACCACTGGGCTGAAAAGCTGGCGCTGAAGAAGAACATGGACCGTGAATTCGAGGTGAACCGCGAGCGTTTTGCCTTTCTGAAAGCCTGCGAGGCTCGGTTTGACAATCTTCGGGTGGTGCCGCCGGGTGGCGGCATCATGCATCAGGTGAACCTGGAATTCCTTGGCCAGACCGTGATGCCCGCTGCCAAAGGCTCCAGCCTTTTGATCCCCGACACCAATCTCGGCACCGATAGCCACACCACCATGATCAACGCACTTGGGGTTCTTGGCTGGGGCATCGGCGGCCTGGAGGGCGAGGCAATCATGTTCGGAGAGACCACCCCGGTGAACGTGCCGAAGGTGATCGGGCTAGAGGTTTCCGGCAGCCTGTCCAACGATGTGACCGCCACAGATGTGGCGCTGGTCGTGGCCGAGAAGCTGCGCGCCCATGGGGTAGTTGATTGTTTTGTCGAAGTTTTCGGCTCAGGCTATGGCGCGCTTTCGGTGGCGGACCGGGCCACTATCGCCAATATGTCGCCCGAATATGGGTCAACCTGTGTGTTCTGCCCGGTGGATGCCAATACGATCCGCTATCTGCAGGAAACAGGGCGCAGCACCGCCCATGCGCAGCGTGCCGAAGCCTTTGCGCGGGCGCAGCAGATGTGGGTGGAGGCCCCGTCGGCGGCAATGGAATTCGACGCGGTGATCCCGCTGGATCTGGGCTCGGTCGGGCGCACGGTGTCCGGCCCCGCCAAACCTGAGCAGCGGATCGACCTTGGCAATGCGCGCGAGACCCTGGCCTTTGCCGGCGAGATCGAAAATCCGAAACGGGTGCCGGTTGACGGCAAATCTCACGAGATCGGGGACGGCGACGTGATTATTGCGGCGATCACAAGTTGCACAAACACAGCCAATCCCCGAAACATGGTGCTCGCGGGGCTTGTCGCACGCAACGCGGTTGCAAAAGGACTGGCGGTTCCGCCGCATGTGAAGACTTCGCTTGCACCGGGTTCCCGCGTTGTTGCCCATTACTTGAAGGAGAGCGGGCTGCAGGCCTCGCTCGATGGGCTCGGGTTCAATCTTGCGGCCTTTGCGTGCTCAACCTGTAATGGTATGTCAGGCCCCCTCGCACCGGAGCATGAGGCGGCCATCAAAAGCGGTGGCGTGCAGGGCGTGGCGGTGCTTTCCGGCAACCGCAACTTTGCCGGGCGGATCCACCCGCTGGCCTCTCGCAACCTCCTGGCTTCACCGCCTCTGGTGGTGGCCTATGCGCTGGCCGGAACCGTGCTGACCGATATTACTTCCGAGCCGCTGGGCGCGGACCGTAATGGAAACCCGGTGATGCTGGACGACCTCTGGCCGTCGGCGGAGGAGGTTGACGCCGTTATTGCGGACTCGCTAGGTGCGGATGATTTCATGCGTAATTACAGCGCAATAAGCACTGTGAATGAACATTGGAACGAGATGGAAGTGGACAGTGGCACCTATGAGTGGGTGCCCTCCACATATGTCAGCTTCCCGCCCTTCGTGAAAGCCATCAGCAGCGCGGCCAAAGCCGCAGAACCGCTCAAGGGGTTGCGCCCTCTGGTGATCCTGGGCGACTCTGTCACCACTGATCATATCTCACCCTCTGGCATGATCACCGAGGAGTCCGAGGCCGGACAGTTCCTGATGGGCCAGGGTATTACCAAGCGGGATTTTAACTCCTTCGGCACAAGGCGGGGGTGCTCTGATGTGATCATCCGGTCCACTTTTGCCAACTATAGGTTGCGAAATGAGATGACGCCGGATCGCGAGGGATCCTGGGCCCGCATTGAGCCTGAAGGAACCGAAACCACGGTCTTCAAGGCCATCCAAACCTACGCCGGGCGCGGCCAGGGGCTGATTGTGATCGGTGGCAAGGAATACGGTTGCGGCTCTTCGCGCGACACAGCCGCCAAGGCGCCTTGGCTGGCAGGTATCCGCGCGGTGATCGCCGAAAGCTTCGAGCGCATCCACCGGTCCAACCTTGTCAATATGGGCATCGCGCCGCTGTGCTTCCCGGACGGCGTCAGCCGTAAGACGCTGGGGCTCACAGGCGGCGAAACTTATGACATTATGCTCTCTGATGATCTGGCGTCGGCACATCTGACGATACACCGCGCCGATGGCAGCGCCACGGACACCCCGCTGGATCTGCGTCTCTATAATGACGGTGAGCGCAAGACCTTTGCCTCCGGCGGCCTGCTTCCGCGCGTCTTCCGCGGCTTCCTGAAGGGGGCAGCATAATGGTGCAGGCAAGGCTAAAGGCCGCCTTCTACCGCGGCGGCACCTCCAAGGCGGTTGTCGTCAATGCGGCGGATCTGCCCGCCGCGCGCGCCGCGCGTGATCGTATCTTCCTGCATGTGCTGGGCAGTCCGGACGCCTACGGCCGCCAGCTTGATGGCATGGGGGGCGGGCTCTCCTCGCTCTCCAAGGTGGTGATCGTCGGGCCTGCCACGGTGCCGGATGCGGATGTGGATTACACCTTCGTGCAGATCGCAGTGGACGCGCCTGTGGCCGACTACGGATCGGCCTGCGGGAACATGTCCTCGGCGGTCGGGCCCTTTGCTGTGGACGAGGGGATCGTGGAGGTGCCGGACGGTGAAGCCCTGGTGCGCATCCACAGCACCAATACCGGCCAGATCTATCATTCCCGATTTCCGGTGAAGGATGGCAAGTCGTTGGAAGAAGGTGATTTTGCCATTGCGGGTGTGTCCGGCACGGGGGCGAAGGTGACGTTGGATTTTCTGTCGCCCGGAGGCTCCAAGACTGGCAGTCTGTTGCCGTCTGGTGCGGCGCTTGAGCGGTTGGAAACGGAGGATGGCTCATTTGATGCCTCTCTGATCGATGCTGCCAATCCCGTTGTCTATGTGCGTGCCGAAGATGTCGGCTGCCAGGGCAATGAAACCCCGCAGGATCTGGACGGCAATGCAGAGCTGATGGCGCAGCTGGACCGGGTCCGCCGGGCAGGAGGAGTGGCCATGAAACTGGCCGCAACGCCGGAAGAGGTGCCGCTGTCCAACCCGAAAGTTGCGATTGTGGCCGGGCCGAGGGCCTTCACGGGCCTGGACGGCACGGCCTATGCGCCGGAGACCCACGATCTGTCTGTGCGTCTGGTTTCCATGGGGAATTTTCACCGCGCCATCACGCTGACCGGTGCCATGTGCGTCGCCGTGGCGGCGCAGGTGGAGGGCAGTCTTGTCCAAGAAGCTGCAGGCGGCAGATTGGCAGCCGTCCGGATTGGCAACCCCTCCGGAGTGTTGTCAGCCGGCGCGGAAATGTCCGCCGCGGGCGAGGCGCTTTCAGCTACAACCTTCCGGACTCAGCGCCGTATCATGGAGGGCGCGGTCTTGTATCCGGCCGGTCTGAATGCGGCCGGTTTCATTCCGGCGGATTAGGTCCGGCGTAATGGGCAGGGTGCGAAGACCGGGCGGTCGTCGTTCTTCTTTGAGGGCCGCCAGCGGCCCTGATTGCAGGCGCGGCTTCTGCAGCAGACACCTATGGCCCCTTCCCGGTCACCGTGAAGGGCTATGGCGGCGATAAGACTAACTCGGTGTCTTGCTCCGGCTAAATCTCCCGCCGCGTGCTGGCTGACAGCTTGAAGAAACCGGCCGCCAAGGGTGTCGGCGGTGCCAACGCGGCTGAGTTGGAAGCGCAGATGCTCACCTATTTTCAACAGTTCCGACGCTGACCCGCCGATCGTTGCGCCGGTTTCCAAGGAAGGTTTTGCGATCAAGCGGACCGCCGTGAACGCGGTATCCAAGGGCAAGGACATTTCGGGCAAGTTCTACGGTGGCGCGATGCCCGCCTCGCCCGGCGACATGACCGGCAAAGAGGTTGTGCTGCACATGATCTCCAAAATCGCGCCGGCCAACAAGGGCTTTGATCCGGAGACCGGCTAGGACCATGCGCAGCTTTTCTCCAAGTTCTCCCTGGGTGCGATGTCCTGCAACCAGGCGGTGGACAACTACCTGGGCGAGAAGCTGAACGCCGATGTGAGGCCGAACGATATGCCCTACAGTGACGGGGCTGCCTACACCGGCAAAGAGCATTCCTGGGACGAGGCTTTCGGCTACTTCCGGGCCGCAGCCAACAGTCTGATGCTGAGTGCCGAGGACAACTGCAACGTCGTGAAGATGAAAAACTTCGCGGGTGCCGATGCCAATGGCGGCGGCGTGATCGACCTGAAGTCCGAAAGGGTCTTCAACAGCGCCTATTATGCAGCCGGCGCCGACAAATCCGGCAAAACCGCCTATGTGGGCACCATAATGCGCGCCTGCCTCAACGGCCGCGCCCTGATTGCCTCTGCCGATGGCGAAGCCCTGACCGACTAAACCCTATCGGGGCGTCGTATCACGCGCCGTTCCATGCCCGCCTCAGGGAGGCTGCACTTGGAGCTGATCCCACGGATTGCCTCTGTGTTTTCGTCTTTCACCGACCCGGCAAAGTGTGTCTTTGCGGGGTATCTTGCTGTGTCGGTGCTGATTGCGCTGGTCTGGCTGGTGCTGGTGCGCAAAACGCCGCTTCGCCGGGCCTGGGGCAGGGTGTTTGACCGGAGTGTGTTCTTCTCAGCCTCCTCGCTGGCGGATTGCAAGATCTTCGTGATCAACGGGGTTTTCACCTTCGTTATCTCGCCACTGTTGCTGGCGCAGGCGGTGATTGGCACGACGATCTACTGCTTCCTGCACGGGCAGGATTTTCTGCACTCCGGCATGTTCGCAGGTGCACGCACTGGCTGGTTGTCGAGCTCTTTATGGTGACGCTTGTTGCCGCTGACGATCTTTCAAAATACCTGCTGCACCGTTGGATGCACCGTATCCCCTGGCTCGGGGGATCCACAAAGTGCGCCATTCGGCGACCACGCTGACGCCGGTCACGGTGTACCGGGTGCACCCGCTGGAGGGGGTGCTCTACGCGTTGCGCTGCACGTTTGCGCAGGGGCCGGTGATCCCGGTGTTCTATTTCTTCTTTGGCAGCGCTGTCAGCCTATACACGGTGGTTGGGGTAAATATCCTGGTTTTTGCCTTCCATGTGACCGGATCAAACCTGCGCCATTCGCATATCAGCATCCGCTACTGGCCCTGGCTGGAACATGTGCTGATCTCGCCCGCCCAGCACCAGGCGCATCATTCCACTGCCGCCATTTTGACAAGAATTTCGGTGCTGCCCTGGCGGTCTGGGACTGGCTCTTTAAGTCACTGCACCTGTCGGAAGAGGGGGAGCTGACCTTCGGGCTGGACTCCGGAGAAAGCAATTCCCTGTCGAGCCTTTGGGTGCTCTACTTCGGCCCCTTTTCCGACATGCGGCTAATCCTGAGGCGGCGTGTCAGACGGGCCAGCCGGGTGTTCAGGCAGTGGCGGGGAGCAGATGCGCCGCCGCCGGGCGCGGAGCCCTGACAGGGGGGCAGCCCCGAGAGCGTCTTGCGTGATCTCGCTTCCGGGGTCTCCCTGCGCCCAATTGCTGCAGTCCGAAAGTAGCACTTGCAGGCGCAGTATCCTTTTATCTATAAAAATCCGAAGCAGCCGGGCTGCGGGTAAATTTTATCTATTAAATGGGCGAGAGAGCACATGCTGGAAGCCACATCCGGACCGACTGGAGCCGCGACGAAGCCGAGAGGATCTACAACCAGCCCTTCATGGACTTGCTCTACCGGGCGCAGACCGTTCACCGGGCGCACTTCGACCCCAACCAGGTGCAGCGTTCCAAGCTCCTGAGCATCAAGACCGGCGGCTGCGCCGAAGACTGCGCCTATTGCTCGCAGTCGGCACGTAACGGCGCGCAGCTCTCGGCCTCCAAACTGGTCGAAGTGCAGCGGGTGATTGCCGAGGCAAAGAAGGCCAAGGAGGGCGGTGCCACCCGCTATTGCATGGGGGCCGCCTGGCGCTCGCCCAAGGACCGCGACATGGCCGCGCTTGAGGCCATGGTGCAGGGCGTGAAGGACCTCGGCATGGAGACCTGCATGACCCTGGGCATGCTGGAGGAAGACCAAGTTTTCCGGCTGCGCGATGCGGGCCTGGACTACTACAACCACAATATCGACACCTCCGAGCGCTATTACTCGGAGATTATCACCACCCGGACTTTCGCCGACCGGATCGACACCCTGAACCGGGTGCGCGAGGCGGGCATCAAGGTTTGCGCAGGCGGCATCGTTGGCATGGGTGAGCAGCAGATGGACCGCATCGACATGCTGCTGGCGCTGGCCACGCTGGAAGAACACCCCGATAGCGTGCCGGTAAATATGCTGATCCCGATTGCCGACACGCCGCTGGCTGATGTGAAGCCGCTGGACCCGATCGAATTTGTCCGCACCGTGGCGCTGGCCCGCATCCTGATGCCAAAGTCCCACGTGCGCCTGTCGGCAGGCCGCACCGGTATGTCGGACGAGATGCAGGCGATGTGTTTCTTTGCCGGGGCCAATTCCATCTTCGTGGGTGACACGCTGCTGACCGCGGACAACCCGGAAGAGGACAAAGATGGCGCGCTGTTTGCCCGTCTTGGCATCACCGCCATGGCGGCGGGTTGCGACGGCAGCAAAAGAGCAGCACCTTCCCGCGCCACACCCGCGCGCTGGAAGCCCTGAAGACGCGCGGCCGCTACCGTGAATTGCAGCCGCGCGCGGGGCATGATTTTGCCTCCAACGATTACCTCGGGCTGGCCGGGTCGGACGTGCTGCGCGCGGCAGCCGCCGAGGCGCTGGCGCGCGGCGTGCCAGTGGCGGCGGGCGGATCGCGCCTGCTGCGCGGCAATGACGCGGAGCACCAGCTGCTGGAGCAGGAGGCCGCCGCCTTCTTCGGTACCGAAGCGGCGCTGTTCATGGGCGGCGGGTTCCAGGCCAACCTTGCGATCTTTTCCACCCTGCCGCAGCAGGGCGACTTGGTGCTGCATGATGCGCTGATCCACGCCAGCACCCATGACGGTATGAAGCTGGGCCGGGCTGAGGCCCGCAGTTTTGCCCATAATGATGCTGCGGCTGCTACGCAGGCCATTGCAGACTGGCGGGCAGGGGGCGGCACGGGGCAGGTCTGGATTGCAGTTGAAGGCGTCTATTCCATGGACGGCGACTTGGCCCCGCTAACGGAGCTGAAGGCGCTGGCCGACCGCGATGGCGCGGTTCTGGTGGTGGATGAGGCGCATTCCACCGGCGTCTTCGGTGATGCCGGCAGGGGGCTGGGCCACCGCATCGCGCAGTCCGCGAATGTCCTGTCGCTGCACACCTGCGGCAAGGCGCTGGGGGCCTCCGGCGGGCTGATCTGCGGCGCGGCTCCGCTGATCGACATGCTGATCAACAAGGCCCGGGCCTTCATTTATGCCACCGCCCCGTCCCCGCTGAACGCCGCCCTCGTGCGGGCCGCCCTTCAGGAATTGTCGCAGAACCCGGCCCGGCAGCTCGGCGCATGGGAGAATATCGCCCACGCCCACGCCGAAGCCGCCCGCCTCTGCGGGATAAGCGAACTGGCCAGCCAGATCCTGCCCGTGGTGATCGGGGCGGACAGGCGCGCCATGGCTGTGGCTGCCGCCTTACAGGGGCAGGGATACGATGTGCGCGGCATCCGTCCGCCCACAGTTCCGCGCGGCACGTCGCGCCTGCGCGTCCCGATCACCCTCAATACCCCGCGCGAGGTGATCACAGGCCTGTTCACCGATCTGGCCCGCACATTGGAGGAGACCCCGGAATGAGCACTATCATCGTCACCGGAACCGACACCGGCATCGGCAAGACCATCTTCTCGGCAGGTCTCGTGCAGGCCCTGGGCGGGACGTACTGGAAACCGGTGCAATCGGGCATCGAGGAAGAGACCGACAGCCGCATCGTGGAGCGCCTTTCGGGCCGGCCGGTGCTGGCCGAAGGCTACCTGCTGGAAATGCCGGCCTCGCCGCATCTCTCGGCAGAGGCGGAAGGGGTGGAAATATCCATGGATGCCTTGCCGCTGCCTGAGACAGAAGGCGTGCTTGTGGCCGAAGGGGCAGGGGGGCTGATGGTGCCGCTGAACCGGAGTGAACTCTATATTGACCTCTTTGCCCGCTGGCGCGCGCCGGTGGTGCTCTGCGCGCGCACCCAGCTGGGCACGATAAACCACACGCTTCTATCGCTGAAAGCGTTGCGCGACTGGGGCTGCCCGGTGGCCGGGGTGGCCTTCATCGGGGATGCCGAGCCGGAGGTGGAGGAAACCATCATCCAGTTCGGCAAAGTGCCGCGGCTCGCGCGGCTGCC
>CAJXHQ010000089.1 GCA_913054485.1 uncultured Paracoccaceae bacterium | reverse complement strand
GGGGATAGGCAGGGGCGCGCGGCTATAAGGTCGTGAACGGAAACGCCATCAAGCCAGAAGACCGCCCCAGCGCAGAAGGGGCCGATGTGGCGGTGATCAACGTCTCGGCAGGCACAAGGCGCAAGGTCACTATGGCCTATAAGTCCACTGACTTTGACAAGCATCCGGTGAACCCGATCAGCCTGGTCAGCGCCAAGGGTGACAGCTTTGTGCCCGGCCTGACCGGTGCCAGCAACTTCGGCGCAACCGACCAATGCGTGGCCTTCGGGACCGAGAAATGCACCGACATCCACTACTTCGGCGGCTCATTGCCCTGGGAAGCAGGCATTCTCGACTTCACCGGCATGGCTGCTGCAGACAGCTGGCAGATCAAACCCTCGCTGGCCACCATTCAGAAGGTGATCGAGGAGATTGGCGACCCCTCCAAAGTGGTGCTCAGCATCTACTTCCGCCAGCCCTATGTGCTGGACGCGGAAAGCGGCCTGCGCGACGCCGGTGCGATCCTCGCCAACTTCGGCGTCTCCGACACGGCACTGTTTGATGTCCTGTCGGGCGAGGTCAGCCCGCAGGGCCGCATGCCCTTTGCCCTGCCCGCCACCGTCGCTGCGGTGCAGGAGCAGTTCAGCGACCGCCCCGGTTACGAGGAGACCACTGATGGCGCGCTCTTCCCATACGGCCATGGGTTGAGCTACTGATCCTCCCTGGCACCGCCTCCAGGGCGGTGCACCCTGGCCCTTTGCTGCAACCGCAGCGAGGGGCCACTTGACCCCTTCCGCGCCTCCCCTTACAAGCCCCTGAATTTTACCCGCATGGAGAGTCGCGCAATGGCCGATACCGCACAGCCCAAGCCCACCGCTTGCCTGGCGCTTGCTGATGGCACCGTCTTCTACGGCACCGGTTTTGGTGCCACCGGCCAGACCGTCGCCGAGCTCTGCTTCAACACCGCCATGACCGGCTACCAGGAGATCATGACTGACCCCTCCTACGCGGGTCAGATCGTGACCTTCACCTTCCCCCATATCGGCAATACCGGCGTCACCCCGGAGGACGATGAAACCGGTGAACCCGTGGCCGCCGGCATGGTCGTCAAATGGGACCCTACCCTGGCTTCGAACTGGCGCACCACGGAAGAGCTGAAAGCCTGGCTCACCCGCACCGGCCGCATCGCAGTCGGCGGCATCGACACCCGCCGCCTGACCCGCGCGATCCGCCAGCAGGGCGCCCCGCATGTGGCGCTGGCGCATGACCCCGAAGGCAACTTCGACGTGGACGCGCTGGTGGCACAGGCGCGCGAGTGGGCCGGCCTGGAAGGTGCGGACCTCGCCAAGGAAGTCACCTGCGCCCAAAGCTACCGCTGGGACGAGATGCGCTGGGCCTGGCCCGAGGGCTACGCCCGCCAGGAGGCCCCGGCCCACAAGGTTGTCGCCCTGGACTTCGGCGCCAAACGCAACATCCTGCGCTGCCTGGCGTCGGCCGGCTGCGACGTCACCGTGCTGCCCGCGACCGCCACCGCCGAAGAAGTTCTGGCGCATAACCCGGACGGCGTCTTCCTGTCCAACGGCCCCGGCGACCCTGCTGCAACCGGCGCATACGCCGTGCCGATGATCCAGGAGGTCCTGAAGACCGAACTGCCCGTCTTCGGCATCTGCCTCGGCCACCAGATGCTGGCACTGGCACTGGGTGCCAAGACCGTCAAGATGAACCACGGCCACCACGGCGCCAACCATCCGGTCAAGGAGAACGAGACCGGCAAGGTTGAGATCACCTCGATGAACCACGGTTTTGCTGTGGACGCGCAGACTCTGCCCGACGGCGTGGTCGAAACACATGTTTCGCTGTTCGACGGCTCCAACTGCGGCATCCGCATCACCGGCCGCCCGGTCTATTCGGTGCAGCACCACCCCGAGGCCTCGCCCGGGCCTCAGGACAGCTTCTACCTGTTCGAGCGTTTCGCCGAAGCCATGGCCGCCCGGAAGGCCGCCGCATAAAAACTACATAAATCAATGGCCTGTACCCTCAAGGTTAACAGCCCGTTTACCGCTTTTTAACAACCGCACAACAGCCTGCCTTCCAGTTTAGCTGTTGTGCGGTTTTGTTAATGAGTGATCAGTTCCTGAAGCTAAAGACCCCCAGCCCCGCAGCGGGCGGCAGGCAGGACCAGCTGCCCCTGGGGCAGATCCTGCTGCGCAACCACGTGCTGACCGAGCTCCAGCTCTCCAAGGCGGTTAACCTGCAAAAGGGGCTGCAGCTGCCGCTGGGGGATGTCTGTGTGGCAGAAGGCTTTGCCAGCCCGCTGCAAATCGCCGAAGCCCTCTCCGAGCAGCGCGGGCTGCAAACTGTCGACCTTGCGCGCCAGATCCCCGACCACCGCCTCCTGTCCCTGCGCCCGGCGCAATTCTGGCTGCGCCACCGCGCTATCCCGCGCGCGCAATTGGGCAACCATCTGCTGGTGGCCACGTCCCGCCCGGAGCGGCCCGACGCCCTGGCGGACAGCCTAGCCGGCAGTTTCGAGGGTATCCTTCCCTCCGTGGCCGAAGACGCCCAAGTGCTGGAATTCCTGTCGCACCATTGCGAGGCCGAGCTAGCGCAACAGGCCAGCCAGCGGGTGGAGGCGCGCTTCAGCTGCCGGAATTTCAATGGTCCGCGCGGCGCTCAGGCCGGGCTCGCCGTTGCTGCGGCCGGCGCAGCAGCCGCGGCGCTGGCGCCGCAGCAGGTATTCGCAGCACTGACAATTCTGTCGATTGCGGCCCTGCTGATGTTTTTCTGCCTGAGAAGCGCGGGCTTTGCTGCTTTCCTGCTCCTGCGCCCCTCCCGCCAGCTACCGGTCCCGGCACAGCCGGCCGAACCGCCGCGCCTGCCCCGGATCTCGGTGCTGGTCCCCATGTTCCGTGAGGAGAGAATTGCCGAACATCTGATCCGCCGCTTGGCCAAACTTTCCTACCCGCCCGCTCTCTTGGATGTGCTGCTGGTGCTGGAAGAGCATGATTCAGTGACCCGTGCCGCCATCGCGCGCAGCCCCCTGCCGGACTGGATGCGGGTTGTCGAAGTGCCGGCGCATGGCGGGCTGACCACGAAACCGCGGGCGATGAACTACGCGCTGGACTTCTGCAACGGTGACATCATCGGCGTCTGGGATGCCGAGGACGCCCCCAGCCCCAACCAGCTGATGCGTGTCGCCCGCCGGTTTCACCAGGCCGGGGAAGACGTGGCCTGCCTGCAAGGGGTGCTCGACTATTATAATCCAAATGCCAACTGGATTTCCCGCTGCTTCACCATCGAATACGCCAGCTGGTTCCGGGTGATCATGCCTGGGCTTGAACGGCTGGGCCTGGTGCTGCCGCTCGGCGGCACCACCATGTTCATCCGCCGCGCGGCGCTGGAAGCGCTGGGCGGCTGGGACGCCCATAACGTCACCGAAGATGCAGACCTCGGGGTGCGGATCGCCCGCTCCGGGTTCAAGACACAGATGCTCAACACCACCACATTTGAAGAGGCCAACTGCCGTCCCTGGCCCTGGGTGCGTCAGCGTTCGCGCTGGCTGAAAGGGTTCATGGTCACCTATCTTGTCCACATCCGCCAGCCCCGGCGCCTGCTGGCGGAATTGGGCCTGCGCCGGTTCCTCGGGCTGAACGCCTTCTTCCTTGGCACGCTCGGGCATTTCCTGCTGGCGCCTTTCCTCTGGACGTTCTGGCTCATGCTCATTGGCCTGCCGCACCCTGCGGAGGGCCTCCTGCCGCCGGGCGTCCTGACCGGCACCGCCCGGCTGATACTGCTATTCGAAGCCTGCGCCGCCGCCGCAGGAGCCGCGGCGATCATCGCCTCCGGCCGCGGCTGGCTGATCCTATGGCTGCCTGCAATGCCTTTCTACTACCCTCTTGGGGTGCTGGCCGCCTACAAGGCGCTCTACGAGCTGTTCTGCCGCCCGTTCTTCTGGGACAAGACCGCCCATGGCAGCCGCGAGGAGCCGGAGGGGCTCTGACCCCGCTGCTTTCACCTTTCCTGAAATACTCGCGCCGCAGGCCGCGCCGGGCCGCAAGGCGCGGCGCGCGGCCCAACCCTGAAAGCGCCCGACAAGGGCTCTTGAGGGGGCGGGAGCGCGCCCTTTTCGGACCCTCTGACTAGCGGGTTTCCCGGCCGCTGGCGTCCTGTTTGAGACGGGTCTTGAAGGCCACAGAGATGTGGTCTTTCAACGCCTTGCCTGCCGCGGCCTCATCGCGCCGGGCAATGGCATCGACAATGCTGCGGTGCTCGTTCTGGGCAATCTCGCCCCGGCCTTCCGCCGCCAGAGAGGTGGTCGCCATCAGCGCCATCGTCCTGTGCACCAGGTCCAGCTGCTGCACCAGGTAGCGGTTGTGGCTGGCCAGGTGGATCTGCTCGTGGAAGCGGCGGTTGGCGCGGGCCAGCTCGCTCGGCTGATCGACCAGCGCGTCGTCCGCCGCCACCATTTCCTGCAGCACCGTGATCTCCTCTTCGGTCGCATGGCGCGCCGCCAGCCGGGCCGCGAGGCCTTCCAGCTCGCTGCGCACGACATACAGCTCGGCCATCTGATTGTGATCCAGCGAAGCCACGATCAGTGAACGCCCGTCACGTTCCAGCAGCGATTGCGTCTCCAGCCGCTGCAGCGCCTCACGGATCGGAGTGCGCGACACGCCGAAACGCTCGGCCAGATCGCTTTCCACCAGCCGGTCGCCGGGCTTGTAGATCCCGGTGTCAATCGCCTCCAGGATCAGGTGATAGGCGTCTTTCTGGTTCGACCGGCTCAGGCTCATGTGATTACATCCCAATATCAACCGCATATGTGTAGCCCTGCCTGCGCCCGGCAATCAAGCCTGCGGCGCGCTTATTGCCTAACACAGCGCAAGCGCTTAGGTCTGTTCCCATGGTCAAACACGCGTTCAACTCCGTCTGCCACTGGGTCTTCGATCTGGACAACACACTCTATCACCCCTCGGCCAATCTTTTTGGCCAGATCGAGGTGAAGATGACCGGATATGTAATGGAGACGCTGAAGGTCTCCGAGGCCGAGGCCGACCACCTGCGCGGCCACTACTGGCGGACCCATGGCACCACGCTGGCCGGGCTGATGCGCGAGCATGGCGTGGATCCGGAGCCCTACCTGGACGCGGTCCATGATATCTCGCTTGCGCACCTGGAGGAAGACACCGTACTCGCCGCAAGCATCCGCAACCTGCCCGGCCAGAAGATCGTCTATACCAATGGCTCTGCCCCCTATGCGCGCCGGGTACTGGAGGCGCGCGGCCTGTCCGGACTGTTCAATGGAATCTATGGCGTCGAGCACGCGGATTACCGACCCAAGCCCGAGCGGGCCGCCTTCGACCAGGTTTTTGCCAGGGCTGGCGTTGCGGCGCCGGAAGCGGCCATGTTCGAAGATGACCCGCGCAACCTGACCGCCCCTCACGCCATGGGCATGCGCACTGTGCATGTGGCCGACGACCCGCATGAGGCGGATCACATCCAGTACCACACCCGCGATCTCGCCAATTTTCTCCGCAATCTCGCCTGATCGCCGAAGCGCTGCCCGCCCCCGGTTCCGCTGACCTGCACCGCGCCTTAAGGCACAGGCCGGTATCAGCAGAACGGGGAGACCCCGCATGAGCCACGCCACCGCCCCCCGCCGCCCCCGGCCCCGCCGTCTGGACGCTCTTTGCAGCCATTGCAGTCTACGCTGCCTTCTGGGCCGCTTCGGCCATAACCTGGGGCCTGCCGGGCCTCTATCTGCCCGCTGTGGCCAAGGTGCCGCTGATGTACCTGGTTCTGGCCGTTATCAGCCGCGGCTGAACCGGCCTGCGCGGCAGCTTGCCGTCTTGCCAATCCGGCAGCGGCAGGTCACATGTGTTAGGAAACAACAAGGGCAGCTTCAATGGGTGAAACCTGTGACATCCTGATCTCGGGCGGCGGCATTGCCGGGCTGACTGCAGCCGCCGCCTTTGGGGCCCGCGGGCTGAAGGTGATCTGCGTCGATCCCGCCCTGCCGGTAACCGAGCGCAACGCCGCGGGCTCCGACCTGCGCACCACGGCCTTTCTCCAGCCCGCCCAGGAGCTGCTGGAAGACTGCGGCCTGTGGTCCCGCATGGCCGGTGACGCGGCACCCTTGCAGATCATGCGCATCGTCGATGCGGGCGGCGAGCGCCCCGAGCCGCGGGTGGTGAAGGATTTCAATGCCGCCGATATCTCCGGCAAACCTTTTGGCTGGAACCTGCCCAACTGGCTGCTGCGGCGTGAGATTTCCGCCCACCTGGACGCGCTGCCCAATGTGGATTTCCGACCCGGCACCGCCACTACGGCACTGTTCACCCGAACCAGCGAAGCACAGGTCCGCCTGAGCGACGGCACCACCGCAGAGGCGCGGCTTGTGGTCGCCGCCGACGGGCGCGGATCGCCGATGCGCGAGGCCGCGGGTATCAAGGTGAAAACCACCCGCTACGGCCAGAAGGCGCTGGCCTTTGCCGTCACCCACAAAGTGCCGCATGAGAATGTCTCAACCGAGATCCACCGCTCCGGCGGGCCTTTCACGCTGGTGCCGCTGCCGGACTACCAAGGCAAGCCCTCCTCGGCAGTGGTCTGGATGGAGCGCGGCCCTGAGGCGCAGCGCCTGCTGGACCTCTCTGAGGCTGATTTTGAAGGCGCCATGACCGAACGCAGCTGCGGCCTCTTCGGGCATCTGACGCTGGCCTCGCGCCGCACCATCTGGCCGATCATCAGCCAATCGGCACAGCGGCTTTACGGCGAGAGGCTGGCGCTGATCGCCGAGGCCGCCCATGTGGTGCCGCCGATCGGCGCGCAGGGGCTGAACATGTCTTTGGGCGATCTGCGCGCCCTGCTTAAACTGGCTGATGCGCGCCCTGAGGGGCTGGGAGACGCACAGATGCTGAAGGCCTATCACAAGGCCCGCCATGCCGAGATCATGCTGCGCATCCGCGGCATCGACCTGCTGAACCGCACCTCCATGCTGGCGCCGCGCCCGCTGCGCGATCTGCGCGCCTTTGGCCTCAACGCACTCTATTCCTTGGCCCCGGTGCCCCGGACGCTGATGCAGATGGGTCTTGGCGTGAAGTAAGCGCCGCTGTCCGGCCTTCCTGCGGAAAACCGGAGCCTCCGGCGGGGATATTTTCAAACAGAAGAAGCGGGGGCGCGGGCAAACAGGCGCTTCAGCGCCCCGTACTGGCTGAGGCCGACACCGGCAAGGATCAGCAGCATCGCCCAGATCAGGCTGCCGGGCAGCTGCTCGGACAGGATCAGCGCGCCGAGCAGAACCGACCAGACCGGCACCTGGAAGTTAACCAGGCTCATGAAGACGGGACCGGCGGTGCGCACCACGGCCACCCGCAGCAAATTGGCTGCCGCAGTCGGGATCAGCCCCAGCACTGCCACGGCGGCAAAGGTCTGCATGTCCAGCGCGGACGGCAGCCCCTCAACGATCAGCGCCGCCGGAACGACACCTGCAGCGCCGATCAGCAGCAGAACCGCAGACAGGCCGATTGGGTTCACCGCAGGCAGCCGGCGCATCATGACCGACCTGACCGCATAGCAGCTGGCCGCGGCGACACAGGCGATGCGGCCCGGCATTTCCAGCGCCGCACCGCTGGAATTCAGCGCCTGGCCGCCGATCAGGAGCGCCACGCCGGCAAAGCCTGCAATGAAGCCCAGGAACCGCCGCCAGCTCATCCGCTCGCCCGGCACGAAGAAATGCGCCAGCGGCAACACGATCAGCGGCACCGAGGCCATGGAAACACCGGCAAACCCGGAGGTGACAAACTGCTGCCCCCAGCTGAGCAGCATGAAGGGGATCGCCGAGCTCAGCAGGCCGATCACCGCCAGGTCCCGGCGCTGCGCGGGTGCCAGCGGGGCCTCGAACAGCTTGCCGCCGCGCATCTGCCAGACCAGCACCGTCAGCGCCGCCCCGAATGTGATACGGCTGGCAGCCAGCCAAAAAGGGGTGATGCCGCGCAGCGCGATCTCGATGATCAGGAAGGTGCCGCCCCAGGTGAAACCCAGGATGGCGATCATCAGCCAGCTGCGTGGTGTGATGTCGGGCATGCGCGGCGTCCTTTCTTGCAACAGTGCCTTCAAGCCCGGATTGCAAGCCGGGTCAAGCAACCGGGAGCGGAAACACAGCCATTGCGAATCTGCCTTGCAGAGATCAGATTTGACGCAGACTTCACAAAAATATTGGATCCTCAAATGAATACAGCAAAAGTCACCGCCATCCTTCTCTGTGCCGCGCTCGCGCTGACGGCGTGCGGACGAAAGTCCCAATCCGAGGCCACTGTCATTGCAGTCTCCACCGGCCAACAGCTGACCGATCTGAAAGCCGCCTATGATGCGGGCGCGATCAGCCAGTCGGAATATGAAGAGAAACGCGAGGAGATCCTGGCAGCAGAGGGCTGACCTGGCACTCGCGTTGCCAGCGCCCTTTTGATTCGGCGCCGGGAGACGTCCCGCGCTTCCGCAGCCAGCCGCCCCAAGGGTGCAGAGCACAAAAAGAGGGCGCCCAGGCGGGCGCCCTCCGGATCAAGGAAGCAGCTGCTTCTTAGTTCTTGGACTTGTCGACCATTTTGCCGGCCGAGATCCACGGCATCATTGCGCGCAGCTTGGCACCGGTCTCTTCGATCTGGTGCTCGTCGTTGGCACGGCGCGACGCTTTGATGGTCGGCTGGCCCACGGCGTTTTCGAGCATGAAGTCACGCACGAATTTGCCCTGCTGGATGTCGTCCAGAACGGCCTTCATGCGGGCTTTGGTCTCGTCGTAGTTCAGGATGCGCGGGCCGGTGACGTACTGGCCGTACTCGGCGGTGTTGGAGATCGAGTAGTCCATGTTGGCGATGCCGCCTTCATAGATCAGGTCAA
>CAJXHQ010000088.1 GCA_913054485.1 uncultured Paracoccaceae bacterium | reverse complement strand
TCCGCATCCGAGGTCCATTTCTTCACGCCTTTGATGGCCGAGACATTCTTGCCGCCGGTCTCGGGCGGGCCGAAGGGCAGGGCCTTCACCGGGCAGGCATCGGCGCATTTGGTGCAGATATTGCAGAAGTCCTTCACACCCTTTGGTTCCGGGACGTCATGCGCCAGCGGCAGGTTGGTGAAGATCTTGGAAAACCGCAGGCGCGGCCCGAATTCCGGCGTGATCACCATCTGATTGCGGGCATATTCGCCAAGCCCGGCCTTTACTGCATAAGGAATGACCAGCCCGGTGTCGTTCATCGATGGCACCGCCTCGTAGCCGAGGTTGCGGATGTAAGCTGCCAGCTGCATCACGATGGAGGCCTCATGGCTGTATTCGCGCCCCGTCGCGGCCCCGGCAAGGGCGGAGGGGTAGGTGGCGACCAGCTCCTTGTCCATTTCGTGGCCCAGCACGATCACCGTATTCAGCCCCTCGGGCAGGTCATGCGGTGCGTCACTCATGTCGCGGGTGTCAACGCGGGCAGAATAGAGCCAGCGCTCGTCCAGATCGGTGATGCCGCAGAGATCCGCGCCGAAGAACTTTGCGATGCGTTTGACCTCAGACGACATTTTCGCCGGGTCGTCCACCGCGACCGCGTCCTTTGCCACCGGCGTGTCGGGCTGGATCGGGGCCTGAAACCCTTCGCGGATTCCCTTGTCCGCATTGCGGTTGGACACCACGTCCGAGATCAGCCAGGCCGCATTGCGCAGGGCAAAATCATGCTGGGTGAACCCGTCGCCACGGCGCGGTGCGGCCTCCATCCGGTAGGAGGCGAAGAACTTGGCAGTGTGTTTCGATTTCACCTGATCGTCCCAGAAGGCGCGGGTGAAAACATCATTGCGCTGGGCAAAGGGTTCGAAGTCATCGGTGACTTCGATGCCTGCCTTGCTGTCGCCATCGCGTTGGGGCGGGGTGTTGCTGGGCCATGCCATGGCGGCGACGCTATCGCCGGCGATTTTGCGGTGCAAGAAGTATTTCAAGCTTAAAGCAGGGGCTGGCCGAACAGCGTAACCAGCCAGTCCCGCACCAGGGAAACCTCGGTGCTGCGGGGGTTCTCGCCGGTGGCGGGCATCAGGTAGTGGCCTTGTCCCATGGGGATTTCCGCACCGGATATCTGCGTCAGCCGCCCCTGTGCCAGCGGCGGGGCGGCATAGCGGCGCATCAGCATGGCCGCCCCGGCGCCTGAAGCGGCCAGTTCAATGGCCGCCAGCGAGGTATCCACAAACAGCGCCGCGCGATGGTCGTCCATCGGGGTGCCCTCCTGTTTGGAGAGGCGCAGCCAATGGTCCTGATAGCCGTGAATGTGAATCAGGTTCTGCGCAAACAGCGCGGGCATGTCAGGCAGCGCGGGGGCCAGATGCGGCGCCATGACGGCCATGGCGGTTTCCTCGGACAGCAGATGCGCACGCCGCCCGAACCAGCTGGCGGGGCCAAGGCGCAGGTCGATGTCCACCTCCTCCTCCGGGGTGCTGCCGGTCCAGACCGAGGACACCAGCCGGATGCGCAGGCGCGGGTGATCCGCGTGAAAGGCCCCCAGCTGCGGCGCGATGCACAGAACCGACGTGGAGATCGGCGCGCGCAGTGTCACGGTGCGGGCCGGCGCCGGCCCGATCAGTCCGCGGGTGGAATGGGCAATGTCCTCCAGCGCCTGGGCCACGGTAGGGTAATAGGCATTACCGAGGCCGGTCAGCTCCAGATGCCGGGCATGGCGCACAAATAGCATCGCGCCAAAGCTTTTCTCCAGGCTGCGCACCTGATGGCTGACGGCGGCCTGGGTCAGCCCCAGTTCGGCCGCCGCCGCGGTGAAGCTTTTCTGGCGGGCTGCGGCCTCAAAGGCGCGCAGCCAGACGAGATTTGGGAGATCCGGCATGTGTCACAAATAATCTTTGGGTCAGTCGTCGTTATTATTCGTTTTAATTTTGGCTGCGGTCAAGCTAGCCGTGACCCAACCTCAATTTCACCGCACAAAGGAAAGCGTGATGGGAACCGATCTGAAAGTGGGCTTCATCGGCCTTGGCAATGTGGGCGGCAAGCTGGCGGGCAGCCTGGTGCGCAACGGGCTGGATGTCACCGTGCACGATCTGGACGCGGATCTGGTGCAGAAATTTGTCGGCCGCGGCGCAAAACCCGGCGGCAGTCCTGCCGAGATGATGCAGAATTGCGATGCGGTGATCACCTGCCTGCCCAGCCCCGCCGCCTCGGATGCGGTGGTCAGCGAGATGATCCCGCATGTCAGCCCCGGCAAAATCTGGATGGAAATGTCCACCACCGACGTGGCCGAGGTCAAACGGCTTGGCGCGCTGATCGCTGAAAAGGGCGGGTCGCCTGTTGATTGCCCGGTTTCGGGCGGCTGCCACCGGGCCGATACCGGCAATATCTCGATCTACGCGGGCTGCGACCGCGAGACTTTCGACCGGATCCTGCCCATCCTGACCACCATGGGCCGCCGCATCCTGCATGTGGGCGAGATCGGCAATTCCTCGGTTCTGAAGGTGATGACCAACTACCTCGCCAATATGAACCTGCTGGCGGTGATGGAAGCGCTGACCGTGATGAAGGCCTGCGGCATGGATCTGGGCATGACGTTTGAGGCGATTTCGATGTCCTCGGGCACGTCTTTTGCGCATGAAACCGAAAGCCAGCTGATCCTGTCGGGGTCGCGTGATGTGAATTTCACCATGGATCTGGTGATGAAGGACATCGGCCTGTTCCAGGAGCTGGCAGACCGCAACAATGTGCCGCTGGAACTGTCGCCCCTGATGATCGAGATGATGAAGGACGGCCAGCGCCGCTACGGCGAGCGGGCGCAGTCCGACCGGATGATCGAGCGTCTGGAAGAGGCAACGGGGCTCTCTGTCACGGCGCCCGGTTTCCCGACCGAACTGATCGATGATGAGCCGGAGGAGCCCGGCTATGAGGTGGTCTTGCAAGACCGTTCTGCCGGCTGACACCCTCGGGTTTTTCCGGGCCTGTTCCCTTCTGCGGTTTCGGGTTAGAAATCAGCGCGCGTCCTGCGGGGCGCGCGTTTTTTCGTTCAGTTTTCAGGAGACAGGGCATGAGCAGCGAAATACTGGCCGTGGTAGAGGCAACCCCGGTGCGCCGGGTCATGGGCGCGGGCATGCTGGCGGTCATGGGAGCGCTGCTGCTCTATTTGGCGATGAATACGGCACCGGCGCTGGGCGGGCTGGCGATCCTGATGATCACCGGCACCGGCGCGCTGTGGCTTGCGGTGCGGCTGTGGCAGGCGACGCAGGACCGGGTGGAACTGACCGAAGAGGAGCTGCGCACCGGCAGCGGCAGGGTGATCGCCCGTGTCGCGGACATCGAGTCGGTCGACCGCGGTTTTTTTGCCTTCAAACCCTCCAACGGGTTTGTCCTGCGGCTGAACACCAAGGCCGGGCGCGCCTGGTGTCCGGGACTGTGGTGGCGCACCGGCCGCCGGGTGGGGATTGGCGGTGTCACGCCGGGCGCGCAGGGCAAGGGCATGGCCGACCTGCTGTCCGGTATGATCGCCATGCGAAAGCAGGACGCGGGCGGCGGGGAAGGCTGATCCCTATTGGATGACTTTGTTCGAGTTGTCCGAGTGGGATTTGTCATTCGGTGCCGTATCGACAAAGACGACCTGAGGGGCAAAGCGCGGGCGGGAGAACACAAGGTTCTCGATATTCATGATATCAGGCCCGACGTTGAATACCGGTGTCACATTGTTGCGCGTCTCAACAACAATCGTGCGCTCCTGATCTGGCATCACAGGCAGGCTGTCTTTGATGTTCTGGATCGTTTCATCTGACCATTCTGCGTAATCAGTGCCGCGTACTTTTGACCAGTCTACATAATAACGGCCGTCTGCCTCGTCCCAGCGGACAACCGAGATCCTAAGGGATATGGCTGTGCCGCTACGGACCAGCAGTGCGGTCAGCTTGTGCATGCTGTCGATGTAGTCCTCATTCACGTAGTTGGTTTCCCGGGAAATGAGGTCAGAAATCGTGTAGGCCGCCTTCAGGTTCGTATTTTGCTGACGGAAACCATCGAAGAAAGTGACAATACTAGCGAAAACAAACAGCATAATAGGGGCGTAGATGGCAAATTCGACTGAAACCAAGCCCTCTGTATCCCGAGTGAAATTCCGGATGATGCGGCGAAACTTCCTGGTCATGGCTTATACTGGCTCCTGTACGAAGGCCGAAACGGCTTGGAGGCTGAAGCGTCCGTTACTGTCTTTGGACAGGCTGCCGCCGAGACCCCAGTGCGGGAAAATCGGATCGATCTTCATGCAGGCACGCAGATACATCAGCTCGTTCGACTGGCCGTTGACGAAGTTGCGCACCGGCTGAACGTCTTCGATGGAAGTTGTGCAGTCCGGGGTCGGGTCAATGCCTGACCAAAGGAAGGGGTCAAATTGAATCATTTCCAGCCGCATTTTGCTTTCACAGTCATTCACGAAGACGGTGCGTTCGCAAACACGGTTGCGGATCTCGTCATGCTGGGGCGCTTCGCCAGTGCCCAGCCGGATATCTCGCGTTGTAATATCCAGGGCCCGTTCAAGCATGGACTGTTTAACGGTGATGAGGCCTAGCTCTACCGTCGAGAACAGGATGATCATCAGCAATGGCGCAATGATAGCGAATTCTACGGTCGCACTGCCTTCTTCTTGTTTCAGAAAACGGCGGAGTTGCTGCGGGATGCGATATGTCATTGGGTCAGCCTCAGCTGGCGGATCGAAGTTGCGATCGAGGAGAAGGCGTCGGAGATTTCGAGGCCGTCGACATCGAAGAAATGGGCGGGTGAGCTGGCGCAGTCCTTCAGGACCCTGGTGCCGTTGCGCGGTGCTTCAAAGCCGACAGCGTAGACCATCACGCCCTGATCTTTGGTGATGTCGCAGATGTGCTTGGTATGCTGGTCCTTGGCCACACGGTTGTGAAAGTAACGGCCGGCGTAGAACCAATCTGACCAGGCGCTGCTGCTGTAGGTGTAGATGTATTCCGCGATATAGGCTAGCGACGCCTGGGCGAAGAGCTCCGGATAGGTCAGCTGCACGGCGGTTCCGAGCTGGTCGGTTTCGGAGCAGGAGTAATTCCAGCTGTAGCCGCTGTAGACCCAGTCGCATGTCTCGATCATGCCATTGCCGTAAGGTTCGGAGTTCCAAGTGCCATTGTGCGGCCAATAGTAGTTCTTCGTGCCGTTGGAGTGGTAAACGGAGTACCGGTCCTCGCTCGCATTATACCAGACATCCGACATTCCGGTGCGGCGGGACGGGTTCAGCATGTA
This sequence comes from uncultured Paracoccaceae bacterium, assembly GCA_913054485.1. GTDB lineage: Bacteria > Pseudomonadota > Alphaproteobacteria > Rhodobacterales > Rhodobacteraceae > FREY01. Next base: position 3,584 of record CAJXHQ010000088.1, on the reverse strand, counting down.
CTGGTTGGTATTTTCTCCGTCAGACATCAGGATGATGATCTTGAGCGCGTCGCCGCTGCCGTAGTCGGTGGGCCGTGCCGCAAATTCCGAGTCGATGACCCCGTCGTCTGCAAGGGCTGCGACAACATTCCGGACGGACGGATCAAGAAGGGCCGATCCCCATTTCATGCCGATGTCGATCGACGTGTTGCCGGCTGCGGTCAGCTTGTTGATATGGGCCTTCAGCTCGGCTGCGTCGTTGGAGAGCGGCAGAATTTGGGATCCGTCGCGGGTGGGGCAAACGGGGAAGGTGATTGGACCTTCGGAATACGTGAACGTGTCGAAATGCGCAGTCCGCTCCATCGGTTCATCACTGTTCAGGGTGTGCTTGCTGAACTGATCCTTGATGAAATTGATGCAATGGGAGTAATTCCACTCGTCCTTCGTAAGGCCGTCGAAGTCCGCATTGGTGAACTTGCCAAGCAGAGCTTCGCCTGCGTTGACCTGCGTCGCGTAAGGCACGATCGAGATCGACAGGTTGCTGGTATCTGTGCTCGCGGTGATCTGGTCGATGAAAGAGCGTGCGGCGATCTTAAGGTTGTTGAGGCGATCATTGGAACTCATTGACCCGGAGATATCCAGGACCATTGAAATTTCCACTGCCCCTATGGCCTCTTCTGCGCGGGCGCTGGCTACAAGCGGAAGCTCGTCGACGCCGGCGAGATGCAAGTAGGTTGTGTCATAGGTCGTGTTGATTGACGCCTTGACGCTCTTGTATCCCAGCTGGGGCGGAGAGACCTCGGGAGCGGTGTAATATTCTCCCAGGCCGGCCTTGATGAGATAATCCTCTACAACTTCTTCGGCAGGCAGCGGCTGGTCAAGATCGGCAGCCGCAAGCACGGCTCTGTCCAGCGTATACTGAAGCCTCGTCCGGTCTCGCTCCATCCACATCAGATCGATGCCTATGCCGCCGACCATCAGCATGAGAAAAATGAAAACGATTGCGGGAACGGCCAGCACGCCGGACTCATCGCGTGCGAACCGCGCAGCGCTGGCGGAGCAGCGCCGGGCTGTCAATCGCGCGAGCGCTGTCGTGGATCTTAGAAGAGTAGACATCTTGAACCTCGAACGGGCCGGAGGGCAGAAATCCGGCACCATAAATTTCATTTGATCCACTTATTAATGGTTGATGAACATGGCGGAATTGGGGCGTGAAGTGGGCGCGCAGGGGCGCGTTTGTTCGCCCTGGGTGCGCAAAAGCCCCGTTAATGGCTGGTTGTCTCCGCCCTGTGAACGAAAGGTTAAGAAAGAGAGAATCGGCGGGGCCGAACCAAGGCTTCGGAAATCTTCGGGTCACGGAATGCCTAAAATGGTCGCACTTTTTAAACATCTTGTCATAGTCTTGCAGGCACAGTGTAGCGAGTCGGCAAGGACCACGGAGAACGCCTTGATGAAGAACCGTAACGAACCCAGTTTCCGCGAGAGTGTGGATCTCATGTTCAACAGGGCAGTTGCCCTAATGGACCTGCCGCCCGGGCTGGAAGAAAAGATCCGGGTCTGCAATGCCACCTATACGGTGCGCTTCGGTGTGCGCCTGCGCGGTGACATCAAGACCTTCACCGGATACCGGTCTGTCCATTCGGAACATATGGAGCCTGTTAAAGGCGGCATCCGCTTTGCCCCCAGCGTAAATCAGGACGAGGTCGAGGCGCTGGCGGCGCTGATGACCTATAAATGCGCCCTGGTCGAAGCGCCCTTCGGAGGCTCCAAGGGCGGTTTGTGCATCGATCCGCGCGAGTATGAGGAATACGAGCTGGAGCAGATCACCCGCCGCTTTGCCTATGAGCTGGCCAAGCGCGACCTGATCCACCCTTCCCAGAACGTGCCGGCACCCGACATGGGCACCGGCGAGCGGGAGATGGCCTGGATCGCGGACCAATATGCGCGGATGAACACCACCGATATCAACGCCCGCGCCTGCGTCACCGGTAAGCCGCTCAATTCCGGCGGCATCTCGGGCCGCGTGGAGGCAACCGGCCGCGGCGTGCAATATGCCCTGCAGGAGTTCTTCCGCGACAAGCGCGATATGGCCAAGGCCGGGCTGGAAGGCTCGCTCGACGGCAAGCGCATTATCGTGCAGGGGCTTGGCAACGTGGGCTACCATGCTGCCAAGTTCCTCAGCGAAGAAGACGGCGCGCGGGTCATCGGCATTGTTGAGTGGGACGGCGGGCTTTTCAATGCCTCCGGTCTGGACGTTGACGGGGTGCGCCACTGGATCATGCAGAACGGTGGTGTGAAGGGTTACCCTGACGCCACCTACATGGAAAACGGCGCGGTGTTGCTGGAAGAGGAATGCGACATCCTGATCCCGGCGGCCTTGGAAGGGGTTATCAACCTCTCCAACGCAGCAAAGGTGAAAGCGCCGCTGATCATCGAGGCTGCCAACGGCCCGGTCACGGCCGGTGCGGATGATATCCTGCGCGAAAAGGGCACTGTGATCATCCCGGACATGTACGCCAACGCCGGCGGTGTGACCGTGTCCTATTTTGAATGGGTCAAGAACCTCAGCCACATCCGTTTTGGCCGCATGCAGCGCCGCCAGGAGGAGGCGCGCCACCAGCTGGTCATCGACGAGCTGGCAAACCTGGAGCAGGTGATGGCAGGCCAGTGGGAAATGTCCGCAGGCTTCAAGGACAAATACCTGAAAGGCGCGGGCGAACTGGAGCTGGTGCGCTCCGGTCTGGATGACACCATGCGGATCGCTTATCAATCGATGCGCGACGTCTGGCACAGCCGCGATGACGTGGACGACCTGCGCACCGCCGCCTATCTCGTCTCGATCGGGAAGGTGGCGCAAAGCTACCGCGCCAAAGGGCTCTGACGCTATTCACCATCGCAAATAAGAAACGGCGGGCGTTTAGCCCGCCGTTTCTTTTTGCGGCTTGAGGAAATACGGCATGATCTGCCGTTTTTTGCACTAGACATATCTGCCCAGTCATTGTGTTCTGCGTCCAAGCGGGGATTTGCCCGCCGCAGGGCAGCTGGTAAAAACAGTAGGTTCGCGGCGCAAATCCGGCTAGGACTGCGGGCAGGGCAGGAGGGGAATGCCTCTGCTTATGCCCGGTGATTTGGCGGGGAGTGTGGCCATGCGGTTTTCAGGCTGGCGGGTGCTGAAGGAAGGGCTGACGGGCAATAAGGGGTGGACGCCCCATTGGCGCGATCCGGAGCCTAAATCTGAATATGACGTGGTGATTATCGGCGGCGGCGGCCACGGGCTGGCCACGGCCTATTACCTGGCGGCAGAACACGGGATCACAAACGTCGCTGTGCTGGAAAAGGGCTATCTCGGCGGCGGCAACGTGGGGCGCAACACCACCATCGTGCGCGCCAATTACTATCTGCCCGGCAATTCCGAGTTCTACTCGCATTCACTGAAGCTCTGGGAGAGCCTGGAGCAGGAGCTGAACTACAATGCGATGATGTCCCAGCGCGGGATCATCAACCTCTATCACAATGACGGCCAGCGCGATGCCGCCGTGCGCCGGGGCAATTCAATCGTCAACCAGGGCTATGACGCCGAACTGCTGAGCCGTGATCAGGTGCGC
>CAJXHQ010000087.1 GCA_913054485.1 uncultured Paracoccaceae bacterium | reverse complement strand
TGCAAAATCTGGACTTCAGAGCCAGATCGTTTCATCATTGACCCGATCCACCAGAGGCCGGGACTAAACACCTAGTTGCAGGAAATGCTATCAAAGGAGCGGCATCAAACCATGACAGGTCCAGTGGTGCGGTCTGCTGCGAGGAGCATCCGAATTTTCCATTCCATTGACCTTAATCCACGGAATGCCGCAGAAGTCTTCCGGTTGCCCGAAGGGCCATGAATCCTTCCGAACGGCTCCTTGATACGCGTCAATGCAATTCTCTTTTAAGATAGTTAGTCATTCGAAGGAGATTCACAGGAGGATGTCATCGTTTCCGGAACCGCTCATCCGCATGCAAAAACCGCCGAGGAATGCCTCATTGCCCTTGGGGCTGAAGTCACCGGCCTGACCACTGAAGATGCGTGCAAGCGATTGACCCAATTCGGGGCAAATCATCTGCCCGAAGAGCCCAGGCGTCCGGCCCTGATGCGGTTCCTAGCGCATTTTCACAATGTCCTCATGTATGTGCTCATGGGATCCGCCGCGGTAACGGCGGCGTTGGGGCATTTGATCGATACCTGGGTGATTTTGGCTGTCGTCTTGGTCAATGCCATTATGGGGTTTGTTCAGGAAGGCCGGGCCGAAGATGCGATGGCGGCGATCCGGCAGATGCTTGCTCCGCACGCATCGGTATTGCGGGACCGCAGGCAGATCAGCATCGACGCGGCGGATCTTGTACCGGGCGATATAGTGCTCCTGAAACCGGGGGATCGCATCGGCGCAGATATGCGCCTGCTGCAGGCAAACGGCCTGCATGTGCAGGAAGCAATCCTGACCGGCGAGTCCCTGCCCGTGGAGAAAGCCGTCGCACCGGTCGATCCGGACGCCTCTCTGGGCGACCGGACGCCGATGGCTTTCAGCGGCACTCTGGTCACCGCCGGCACGGGCCGCGGAGTTGTTTCCGCAACCGGTGCCGCTACGGAAATCGGCCGGATCAGCGGAATGCTGGGACACGTCCAGGAGCTGAAAACCCCGCTGGTGATTCAGATGAACAAGTTCGCCCGCTGGCTGACGGCGCTTATCCTGCTGATCTCGGGTGCGCTCATGTCTTTCGGCTACTATGTGCGCCATTTCGATTTTGAAGCGATTTTCATGGCGGTTGTCAGCTTTTCGGTTGCGGCCATCCCGGAAGCCCTGCCGGCCGTCATGACAATCACCCTTGCAGTTGGCGTGCAGGCCATGGCGAAGCGCCACGGAATCGTGCGCCGCCTGCCGGCGATCGAGACGATTGGCGCCGTGTCGGTGATCTGCACCGATAAGACCGGCACGCTGACCCGCAATGAAATGATGGTGGCCTCCGCAGTGACCAGCAGCGGGTGCTTCACCGTGACCGGCAATGGGTATGCACCGGAAGGCAGCATTCTGGCGAGCGACGGGTCTGACGCGGCTGCCGCCCTGTCTGGCCTCGCCCGGGCGGCCCTGCTGTGCAATGATTCGGCCCTGCGCAAGTCCAATGGCGGCTGGTGCATTGAAGGGGATCCGATGGAAGGCGCGCTTCTGGCTTTTGCGGCCAAGGCGGGGATCACCTCGCAAGGATGGTCACGCAAGGCAGAGATCCCGTTTGATGCAAAACAGCGCTACATGGCCGTGCAGGCCGAAGATGCGGAGGGCGGCATGCATGTGCTGGTCAAGGGGGCGCCTGAACGTGTGCTGGACATGTGCTTGGACCAGTCAGGAGGGTCCGGCCGCGAGGTGCTGGACTCCGGGTACTGGAAAGCGGAGGCGGACCGCATTGCCGCTTTGGGCCAGAGGGTGATTGCCTTTGCCTTACTATCCGATGTTCCGCCGGACCCCTTGGCCACGCTGGCCGAGGGGCGCCTCAGCATGGTCGGCCTTGTGGGCCTGATCGACCCGCCGAGGCCGGAAACAGCAGCAGCCGTCGAGGAATGCCACCGCGCCGGGATCGATGTGAAAATGATCACCGGAGATCACCCCGGAACAGCCAGCGCGATTGGCAGGCAAATCGGGATAAAGAAGCCAGGTATCATTCTGACCGGGGCGGACATCGATCGCATGGATGATAGTATTCTTGCGGTCCGGGCCAGCGGCACGAATATTTTCGCGCGGACGTCACCGGAACATAAGCTGCGTCTGGTTTCAGCCCTGCAAGCCGACGGGCTTGTCGTTGCCATGACCGGCGACGGTGTCAACGACGCGCCGGCGTTAAAGCGCGCAGATGTCGGCGTTGCTATGGGGATCACCGGTTCGGAGGCCGCCAAGGAAGCCGCCGAACTGGTGCTTGCCGACGATAATTTCGCGTCCATTTCAGCGGCAGTGCGCCAGGGGCGGACAGTTTGGGACAATATCCGGAAAGTTGTCAGCTGGGTTCTGCCGACCAGTGCTGGCGAAGCAGGAACAATTGGTGCAGCGCTCTTGCTCGGTCTGGCGCTTCCGGTTTCCCCGGTTCAGATCCTCTGGGTGAACATGATAACCGCCGTCACGCTCGGCCTTGCGCTGGCTTATGAAGATCCTGAATCAAGAACGATGCTGCGCCCGCCGCGGCAACGCAATGAAGGGCTGCTGACCGGTGGGCTGGTCTGGCATGTCATCTTTGTCACAGCGCTCTTCCTGGCGGCCGTCTTCGGTCTTTTTGCCTACGCGCTGGAAAAGGGATACCCGTTGCAGCTTGCACAAACCATGTCGATGAACATGCTGGTTGTTCTTGAGATCGTTCATTTGTTTTTTATTCGGAATATCTTCGGAACGTCACTCAACTGGTCAGCGGTCAGGGGCACGAGGCCGGTCTGGATCAGCGTTGCTGTCATCACCGTCGCCCAGTTCTGTGTCACCTACCTCCCGGCGGCACAGCCCGTCCTGGGAACCCGGCCGGTGCCGCTGCAGGACGGGCTGCTGATCATCGCCATCGGTGCGGTTTTTTTTGCGGTGATCGAGACCGAGAAACAGTTGCGCCTGCTCCTGAGCGAAAACAGCCGCGCCTGATCAGTCAGTTTCCGGCTCCGCTTCATTCCAAAGCTTCACGGCCCGTGGGGTTCGTCAGAATGACCGGGCACCGCGCGTGCTCCAGCAGGTCCTGCAGCTGCCGGAACGACTCCGACAGGCCGGTTGAAAGCTCTGACAGAACTGCCGCGGCGTTCTGCCGGGCAATATGTGCCAGAAGAGCGTCGCGTGACGCAAAGACCTGGCAATCCCCCGGCATTTTGGCGGCAGGCCCGCCTGCCAATGCAACCGTTGCAAGGCCGGTTCCCAACGAACGCGCCAGCGCAGCCGCCAAAGCTTCTGACTGCTTGCTCAGGCCCGATGGCGGCACGATCAGAATAACATTTCCGCGGCAGCGGTGACGCGCGCTGTATCCCAGGAGAAGAACATCCCAGCCCTCGGCCACCTCAAGAACAATGCGGGTCAGGTCACCTCGGCGGGATTCGAACTTCCCGACCGCAGACAGCGCCTCAGCGACGCTGAGCAGCCTTTCGCGGAATGCGCGGGCCTCGCTGCGGATCATGCTGCGCAGCTGCTGTTCCGTCGGAGCTGAAACCATGGCGCCGCCGGGCGTAACAAGCCGCTGGCCGGGCATTGCAGCCCGCAATGCAAGCGTGTCTTCTGTCACCAGAAGACCGCCCAGATCAAGGCCGCCCTCGAATTCCAGCAAGCTTGCAAGGCGCAGCGCGCTGTCGGCGTCAGCAAAACTCACCGCGCTGACCAGGATACGTTTGCGGCGCTGGTCAGGGGGGGTCATGAGGCCGCCCCATTGCCGCTCTTGGGCTCTTGCGCTGCGAAATTCCGGCGGGCCTGCGCATACTGGCGCAGCCGGGCCTCTATCAGCGCATTCACCGTTCCATCGGGGAAAGACCCGCTGCGGTTCCGCTTTCCGGCGCGCTGCCCGGTCAGGATTTCGATACCGGCTTCAACTGTCGCCACCGGGATTACCCGGAATTTGCCGTCGCGTACCGCTTCGACAACATCCTGCCGCAGCATCAGATGATCTGAGTTGGCTTCAGGGATCAGCACGCCCTGGTGCCCGGTCAGCCTTCTTGCCTTACACAGGTCAAAGAAGCCTTCGATTTTTTCGTTCACACCACCGATCGCCTGGATCTGCCCCGCCTGGTTGACCGATCCGGTGACCGCCAGCCCCTGGCGTATGGGGATGCCCGACAAGGCTGACATCAGCGCATAAAGCTCGGCAGAAGATGCGCTGTCCCCGTCAATCCCGCCATAGCTTTGCTCAAACACGATGCTGGCGTGCAGCGACATCGGCACGTCCAGCGCATAGGTGGTGGCCAGAAACCCTGACAGGATCAGAACCCCCTTGGAATGCAGCGGCCCGCCCAGTTCGACTTCGCGCTCGATATCGACCAGCTTTCCCGCCCCCATGCGCACCCGTGCGGTAATCCGTGACGGGCGGCCGAACCGGGCTGAACCGAAGCCTGTCACGGACAGGCCATTGATCTGCCCGACCGCAGTGCCGGCGGTATCGATCAGAATGCTCTTTCGGGTCACCGCCTCCTGCATCAGCTCCCGGATCCGGGCCGCGCGGTGCTCGGCTTCCCGGACGGCCTTTTCGATATCATCCGCATTGATCCGCGACCGGCGGGCCTGAGCGGCGTAATGGTCCGCCTCGCGGGTCAGATCGTCGAGGCTGCCCAGATGCAGCGAGAGCTTTTTCGTATCATCCGCAAGGCGGGACGCTTCATCCAGCAGCCGCGCCACTGCGCCGGCGGTCAAGGGCCGCAGGCCTTGGCCCTGCGCATAGCCGGCAATCAGCCGGGCGAACAGCTGCAGGTTCTTCTTTGTGCGCGGCAATTGATCGTCAAAATCAGCCTGAACCTTGAACAGCAGCCGGAATTCAGGATCCAGCATGGCCAGAAGCGCATAAAGCCTGCGGTCCCCGATCAGCACAACCCGCAGGTCCAGCGGAATGGGATCAGGTTCCAGTGACATGGTGGATGACAGGCTCGGCCGCTCGGCCATGGATGTAATTGTGACTGCGCGCTTTTGCAGGCAGCGCTTCAGCGCGTCCCAGGCAAAGGGTTCTGTCAGTATGTGGCGCGCGTCCAGCACGATGTAGCCGCCGTTTGCAATATGCAGCGCCCCGGGTTTGATCAGCGTGAAGTTAGTCACCAGCGTCCCCATTTGCGAGACGTGCTCGATCCGCCCGGTGAGATGGGCCAAGCTGGGAACGTCCTCGCAGACCACCGGGGCTCCGCTGCCCGGCCCGTTTGCGTGCGTCACCATGACGTTGACGGCGTAGCGGTCGAATTGAGGTTCCCTGTGGTACTTGATGATCTCTTCGGGAAAGGGGCCGCCATCATCGGGCGCGGTGTCCAGAAACAGCTCTGCATTGGCGATGATGTCGGCGCGCACAGCCTTCAGGTAATCCCGCAGCCCTGTGTCATTTGGCAAAGCGTCTGCAGCGTCATTGACCCTAGACGACACGGCGCGCTCCGCCATGTCGGCATGCAGCTGCCCCAGCCTTTCACGGTGTTCCCGCTCCAGCACGGGTGCCATTTTCAGAACCTCTGCAAGATCGTGTTCAAGCCGTTCGATCTTTTGGCCGATCTCCGTCCGGGATTCCTCGTCCAGAGTATCATAAATCTCCGGTTTGACCACTTGCCCATCAATGATCGCGGCGAGCATATAGCCCATCGGCGTGCGCAGCACGGCTACATTCTCCGTTTTGGCGCGGTCAGCGAAATCCGACATCGCCGTCTCGTGCCGGTCGCCGTACTCCTGCTCCAGCGATCGCTTCTGTGTTTGGTACTCCTCGCTTTCAAACAATGCGGGTATCTCTATGGCGAGATCGTCCACCAGCTGCTGCATGGCACGCCGGAAGCCAGGAGCGCTGCCCGGCGGCAATCGCAGAGCTTTGGGCCGGTGCGGAGATTCGAAGTTGTTCACGTATACCCAATCGTCGGGCACCGGGTGCTTCCTGCTTTCCCCGGACAGGATATTTTCGACTGTCCGGTGCCGTCCCGACCCTTCGCGGCCCATGACATAGATGTTGAAATCATGGCAGCTGATCTGCGCAGAAAGCTGAATTGCATCCATTGCCCGCTTTTGCCCGAAAAGAGTTTCCAGCGGCTCGATCTCATCCGTGGAAGCAAAGCTGAACAATCCGGGGTCGCAGACCTGCCGCAGGGCGCCTGCCGGGAGGCCGGGCGGGAGGGGAAGCGCTTTCGGGTCAGGTTCGGGCATGGTTCAGTCTTTCTCGCGGCAACAGTCAGAAACCCAGCTCCGCCGGGGTGGTTCGGGTTTCCTTTTCCTCGGGGACTTCGGTCATTGTTGCTTCCGTAAGCAGCAGGATGCTGGCCACCGAAATCGCGTTCTCAAGGGCAATCCTGACCACTTTTGTGGGGTCGACGATGCCAGCTTTGACAAGGTCGGTGTATTCGTTTCGGGCTGCATCATAGCCGATGCTGCCCTTGGATTTCAGCATCTCCGCAACAACCACACCGTCGTCGACCGCAGAGTTCCTGGCGATCTGGCGGGCGGGAATGCTGAGCGCCTTACGCAGGATTTCCAGCCCTGTGCGCTGGTCTTCCGTGGCCTTGGCCTCCTCCGCTGTGATTGCTTGTGTGCAGCGCAGCAGGGCGAGGCCGCCGCCGGGCACAATCCCTTCCGCTACGGCTGCCTTGGTTGCGTTGATCGCATCCTCCAGCGCGTCCTTCTTGGCTTTCAGCTCGGTTTCCGAAGGCGCGCCTGCGCGGATGACGGCAACGCCGCCGGACAGTTTGGCCAGCCGTTCCTGCAGCTTCTCCCGATCATAGGCGCTCGCCGTTTTTTTACCCTGCGCTTTGATCTGGGCTATCCGGGCCTGAATGTCCTTCCGGTTGCCGCCGCCGCCGATGATCGTTGTCGTGTCGCCGGTCGATACAACCCGCTGCGCATGGCCGAGCTGTTCAAGGCCAGCGTTGTCCAGCTTCAGGCCCAGATCTTCTGAGATGAGCTGGGCACCGGTCAGAACGGCGATGTCTTCCAGCATGGCCCTGCGCCGGTCCCCGAACCCCGGAGCCTTGACGGCGATGCAGCTGAACACGCCGCGCAGCCGGTTGACGACCAGCGTGGCCAGGGCTTCGCCCTCGACGTCCTCGGCCACAAACAGAATTGGGCGGCCGCCTTTGGCGATTTGCTCCAGCAGCGGTACGAGATCATTGAGGCTGGTCACTTTCCGGTCGCAGAGCAGCACGTAGGCGTCCTCCAGAACCGCCTCCATCTTTTCCGCATCGGTCACGAAGTAGGGAGAGATATAGCCCCGGTCCAGCTGCATCCCCTTGACCACTTCCAATGTGGTTTCGGTGGTGCGGGAATCCTCGACTGTCAGGATGCCGTCGTCGCCGACCTTCTGCATTGCCTCCGCGATCATGTCCCCTATCGCGGTGTCGTTATGCGCGGAGATCGCCGCCACCTGGGCTTTCTCGGTGTGGGTTTTCACCGGTTTCGACAGTTTGGTCAGGGCCGTGACAGCGGCCTGAAGGCCCTGATCCAAACCAGCCTTGATGTCGATCCCGCTTGCGCCAGCCACGATATTTCGGGTGCCGTCAGCAAAGATCGCATGTGCCAGCAGCGTGGCGGTCGTGGTACCGTCGCCGACCACTTCGCCGGTCTTCTCGGCGGCCTGCCGCAGGATCTGGGCCCCGAGGTTTTCCTCAGGGTCTTCCAGTTCAACCTCTTTCGCAATTGTCACCCCGTCGTTGCAGACGATAGGCGGGCCGAAACTCTTTTTCATCAAAACCGATTTCGACTTCGGCCCAAGTGTGATCCGCACAGCGTCCGCCAGCGCACTGGTGCCGCGCAGCACTTTTTCCCGGGCCTGCGAATGGAAGAGAATCTGCTTGTGGGACATCCGTCACCTTCCGTTTTCTTGTTGGGCACTTGGAAGGCTACCCAATTGGCGCTTGTTCCGATTGACATGCGTCAGTTGCGGCCTGGCGGAATTGATCCCCGTCAGCCGGAGGGCTGACAGTAGCGGTATGCTGACTGCAAGGACCGGCAGATTGCGAAGGTTGCAGCGATGGAGCAGGAGCGGATCACCAAGACGCCCGGGGTGCGGCGCAATGCCAATATGCCCGACTACGAGGAGGCCTGCGCAGGTTTCTCCTGGCAATCTGCCCGCGGGCAAATTGACGGGCTGCCGGGGGGAGGCTTGAACATTGCCCATGAAGCGGTTGACCGCCATGTGGCCGGGGGGCATGGCGGCCAGCTTGCTTTGCGCTGGATTTCAAAGCAGGGCGATGTCCGCGACTTCACCTATCTGGACCTGCAGCAGCAGACCAACCGCTTTGCCAATGTACTGCAAAAACAGGGTTTCAAGCGCGGCGAGCGGGTTTATTCGCTGCTGGGGCGCAGGCCGGAGCTGTTCATTGCTGCCCTTGGCACGCTTAAAGCCGGCTGTGTCTTCTGCCCCCTGTTTTCTGCCTTCGGGCCGGAGCCGGTCAAGTCCAGGATGGAAATTGGCGCTGCCAATGGTCTGCTGACTTCCGAACGGCTTTACCGCCGCAAGGTCGCTGGGATACGCGCCTGCCTGCCTGACCTGCGCACTGTTTTCTTTGCCGGGGGAGGCGGTGATGAGGATACCAGTTTCGATACGCTTATGAACCGGGCACCGGACAGCTTGGAGATCGAGCCGACAGCTCCGGAAGACATGGCGCTGCTGCACTTCACGTCAGGCACCACCGGCAAGCCCAAGGGGGTTGTTCATGTCCACGAAGCGGTTGTCGCGCATCACATTACCGGGCGGCTGGCCCTGGATCTGAAGCCGGGTGACATCTTCTGGTGCACGGCGGACCCGGGATGGGTCACCGGCATGTCCTACGGTATCCTTGCACCGCTGACCAACCGCGCCACGCTGATCGTAGATGAGGCGGAGTTTGATGCCGCCCGCTGGTACGGCATTCTGGAGAAGCAGGCGGTGAATGTCTGGTATACGGCACCGACCG
>CAJXHQ010000086.1 GCA_913054485.1 uncultured Paracoccaceae bacterium | reverse complement strand
TCAGGTGCGCGACAAGCGCCTTGAGCCGAAAACCCCCGGAAAATCTCCAGCCGGGGGGGCCAAAGCCAGGTGGCAGCTCAGCCAACCATGCGCTAACTTTCAATTTGGACCACTCAAGTGGGGCTGATCAGCCCCTCGCTGAACCTGTGCAGGATGTCCTGGCGTCGCAGCTGCTGTATGACTGCGGCGTGCCGCATGTCTACCTGCCGGGCTATCTCGTCGGCGCGCAGCTGCAGATCTCGCTGCCGGAGATGGAGCGGTTCGTGAAAGGGCAGGGGGATAACGGCGACTACCTGCATCACCTCTATACCAACAATCCGCGGCACAAGATGTTCCTGATCTCGGAGGCGGAGGCCAAGACCTGGGTGATCTGGGACCTGATCAACGTGGCCTGGCTGTTCGATGACACCTATGTGCCCTCGATCATGACCACGTCGCCGGTGCTGGACGATGATCTGCACTGGCAGCACCCCGAGGGCCGCCACGCCATGCGGGAAGCCTTTGACATCAACCGGGACGGCATCTTCGAGGACCTCTACCGCTGCCTCGCCCGCGTGCCAAAAGGCTGAGGGGCATCGCGTCGCAGGGCGGGGTTCCGCAAAGAACCTGATGCCGGCAGGGCGGCTGGGCCTTTTCCCGCCGCGCCTGTCGGCTATCTTAGCCCTTCAATGATTTCCGGTACCGAGAGGTACTTTCTTACCGTCGGGTCGATCCGCGGGCTATTGAACCGGTAGATCCCGCAGCCCTCCAGCGCTTCCCGGGCTGAAACGCGTTCATCCAGCCGCTTCCAGATCGCCTTGGCCGCATAGGGGTGCGGGTAGGGACGCCAGGCCAGCCCCATTGTCATGCCGCGCAGATATTTCAGCTGCTGGCGGTGCGCCGAGAACAGGATTGTCTGAGCCACGCTGCCTTCGGCCGCACGTTCATGCTCGGTGATGAACAGCCGGTTGCCACGCAGAGAGACAAGGCCTTCGTAACGCGAAATCTGGCGCACGCCATGGTCCGGAGAGGCGGCGATTTCGCGGGACTGGATCGTGACCAGCCCGTCCCGCTCGGCAATCCGCACCAGGGAACAGAAGATCTGATCTTCCCAGGAGGGGGTGCGGAAGTAGCTGTGATAAAAGCCGAGGTAGCGCTTCAGCCGCTTTTTCTGATCTTTGAACGGGTGAAGAAAGGCGTCTGACGGAGACTGCTCTCCTTCCGGTGGAGACCACCGGAGCAGGGTTTCGAATGCGGAGGAGTCCGAAAACAGCTGTGTTTCGGTCATGCCGAAGTGCCGTGCAATGCGGCGCAGGTTGTGCGCTGAGGGCAGGCTGGTGCCATTCAGGTAGCGATTGAACTGCTGCCGGTTCAGCCCGATATCGCGGCAGATCTTGGAAATACTTCCGTGTTCAGCGCATAGGGAACGCAGGTTTTCAGAAAAACTTTCGGACATGACGTCAAAACCTTTCGCGAATTGACGCGAGTTCAAGTCATTTCGCGTCAGTATGCTTCAGTTTGCACAGTTTTACCAATTCATAAACCGGTCTTTTTTCTTTTGCAGAGGCTGGAGCTGTACATGACCGCTGGCGGGCCGCCGCAGCCAGACCGGCAGGAGGGTGCAACGACAGGAGGGAGATCCGGGAGCCGGAGTAATGGGTCTGAGATTGGAGGAGCGGAAAGGCTGGTCTTGGATGGGTCCAGGGCTGTTTCGAAGAAGAGAATATCGCACTGAGGGAGAAGAGTTTGTTTTGCAATTCTTTCTTGAGTGCAATTTTCCGGCAATCCTGCAAGCCCAATCTTGAGCCGGAGAGGGCATTACCGGCCGACCTGACGGCGCAGGCAGGCCCCAGGCCATTGCGGTCCGTCCCGCGGTCCGGCGGAAATCTTAAGCACCGTGTCCGCGCCTGCGGATGCGTCCGGCAAGGCGCCGAACCGGGCCCCGGGAAGAGGGCTTGGGCGGCTGCCAGAAAATGATCTGTTTCTACGGAGGATACCATGAAGATCGAATGGACCAGGGCGGCGGTAGGCCGCCGTAAATTCCTGAAGGGCGCCACCGCGCTGGGCGCTGCTGCGGCGCTGCCTGCAGGCATGGGAAGCCGGGCTTTTGCGGCCGCAGACGGTGTACTGCGCGTGCGCACTTACGGTGATGCGCAGAACATGGACCCAGCGCATAGCGTCGGCGTTGTCGAGGAAGAGGTCCATGCCTCCATCTACAACAAGCTGATTCAGTATAAGCCCGGCAAGGAATGGGACTGGCAGCTGGACGCGGCGGCGATGATCGAACAGGCCAGCCCGACCCATTTGAAATTTGCCCTGCGCGACGACATCGGATTCACCAACGGGTTCGGTGCGATGACCGCGGATGACGTGAAGTTCAGCTTCGAGCGGATCGTGGCGGAGGCCACCGAAAGCCCCAATAAGCCCGACATGGGCCCGCTGAGCCATGTGGAGGTCACCGGCGAGCGCGAGGGCACCATCGTGCTGAAAGAGCCCTTTGCGCCTCTGTGGAGCATCGCGCTGCCCTATATCACCGGCAATATCGTCTCCAAGGCGGCGGTTGAAGCCGCAGGCGGGCGCATCGGCGCGGATCCGGTTGCCGAAAGCGGCCCCTATCTGCGCGACAGCTGGTCGCCCAAGGAAAAGACCGTGCTGAAGCGCAACCCGGACTGGAAGGGCGACACCCCGGCCTGGGACACCATCGAAGTCTACCCTATCGATGACGAGAACACCGCTGAGATCGCCTTTGAGGCGGGCGAGCTGGACTTCACCCGCGTCGCTGTGGGTTCGGTCGCACGCTACCGCGACAGCGTGCCCAACGGCGGCACCCTGCTGGAATACCCGTCGCTTTATTACACCTGGCTGGGTATGAACCTGGATCACCCCAAGCTGCAGAACAAGAAGCTGCGCCAGGCGATCCAGCATGCGATTGACGTGCCCTCGATCATGGAGGCGGCCTATTACGGTGCCGCACAGCCATCGACGGGTATCATTGCGCCGGGGCTGATCGGCAACCGGGCAAAATCCCTGGTGCCGCCTGCTGCGGACTTTGAGAAAGCTGCGGCGCTGCTGGCGGAATCCGGTGAAGCCAATGTGACGCTCAAGCTGGACACGCTGAACAAAACCACCTTCACCACTGCGGCGCAAGTCATTCAGGCAACGCTGTCGCAAATCGGTATCACGGTTGAAATCAACGTTCTGGAATCCGGCGCGTTCTGGGCCAGCGCGGACAACGAAGATCTGCAGCTGGTGCTGAACCGCTATTCGATGACCCCGGATCCCTATTATGCAACCTCCTGGTTCACCACCGAGCAGGTCGGGCACTGGAATTGGGAACAGCACAGCAATGCAGAGTTCGACCAGATCCACCAAGCGGCTTTCAAGGAAAGCGACCTGGCCAAGCGTGACGCCATGTATCAAAAGGCGCAGGACCTGATGGAAGAAAGCGGCGCATACCGGTTCCTGACCCACGGAGCGACACCCGTGGTGCATTCGGCAGCTGTGCTCCCTGCACTGCGGCCTGACGGGCAGGCTCTGCTGCGGTACTTCGGTAAGGCCTAAATCCCCTCCAGGCCTTGCCTGGCACGGCTGGCTCAAGCGGCAGCCGTGCCCCTTTTCAGACGCAGCGGAAGGACCCCGCACAATGTTTTTTTATGCTGCCCGCCGCTTCGGTCTGGCGCTGCTGATCCTGTTCGTGGCTGTGACGGTCATGTTCCTGATGATCCGCGCTGTTCCCGGGGACCCGGTTCAAATCATGCTTGGCCCACGCGCCACGCCCGAGTTGCAGGCCCGTCTGACTGCGGAGCTGGCGCTGGATCAGCCGATCATCAAACAGCTGATGATTTTCTACGGCAATATGCTGCAGGGCGATCTGGGTATCGATGTCTTCTCCGGCCGCTCGGTGACCACCATCGTGTTCCAGCAGCTGCCGCATACGCTGTGGCTGATCTTTGCGTCCATAACCTGGTCGGCAAGCCTTGGTATTGCGCTGGGGGCCTATGCTGCGGCCCATCCCAACACCGCGATCGACCGCGCTGCGGCCGCCGTTTCCGTCAGTTTTGTGGCCGCCCCGGCCTTTGTGGTGGCGCTCTTGTCGCTGCTGATCTTTGCGGTGCATCTGCAGTGGTTCCCTGCAATTGGCGCAGGTGAAGGCTTCTGGGACCGGCTCAACCATCTGGTGCTGCCTGCCTTTGCCATCGGCCTTTCCTGGGTGGGCTATATCGCCCGGCTGGTGCGCGCCTCGATGCTGGAGGTGATGGGCGAGAGCCATGTACGCACTGCGCGCGCCTTTGGCCTTTCAGAGCGGCGTATTGTACTGATCTATGCCCTGCGCATCGCCATCCTGCCGGTGGTCACGGTGATCGGTGTTGGCATGGGGTTCCTGCTGTCCTCGGCCGTCTTTGCCGAGATCGTCTTTGCCCGGCCCGGTCTCGGCAAGCTGGTGATCGACAGCATTACCACCCGCAATTACCCGATCGTGATGGGATCTGTACTGATCTCCACCGGGCTTTTTGTGATCTCCACCGCGCTGGCGGACCTGATCAATGCCTGGCTGGACCCGCGCGCGCGGGCGGCACGGTGACGGAGGCAACCATGGCTGATATGACCGTTGAACTGCAGAAAAAAACTCGCTCGGAACTGGGGCAGATCCTCACTGGCGTGGCCCGCGATCCTTTGGGGCTGATGGGGCTGGTGATTGTCGGAACCATTGTGTTCTGCGCCATTTTCGCCATCTGGATCGTGCCTTACGATCCGGTGGCCATGAACATCAAAGACCGGCTGCAAGGCCCGTCGACGAGCCATCTCCTCGGCACTGACCAGCTGGGCCGCGATACGTTCTCCCGCGTCATCATGGGCGGGCAGGTGGCGCTGAAAGTGGCGCTTCCCGCCGTCTTCGGTGCCATGGCCATTGGCCTCACGCTGGGCATGATTGCCGGCTACGGGCCGAGATGGCTCGACAATTTCTTGATGCTGCTTTTTGATACCATCCGTTCTTTTCCGACGGTGATGTTTGCCCTGGCCGTGGTGGCGCTGGTGGGGCCGAGCCTGCAAACTGTGGTCTTGGTGGTCATGGCGACCTCGATCCCTACCTATGGCCGTGTGGCGCGGACCCAGACGCTGACCTTGCAGAACTCCGAGTTCATCCTCGCCGAACGCTCCATGGGGGCCAGCATGGCGCGTATCCTTGGCGTTCACATGCTGCCCAATATCATCGGCGTGCTGGCGGTGCTGGCGGCGATGGACATCCCGACGGTTATCGCGCTGGAGGCCGGGCTGTCTTTTCTGGGCCTTGGCGTGAAACCCCCGACGCCAAGCTGGGGCGCGCTCTTGAAAGACGGATACTCATTGATCCGCCAGACCCCCTGGCTGGTGGTGGGCGGCGGGCTGCCGATCATCGTGGCGACCCTTGGCTTCACCTTCCTGGGCGAGTCCTTACGCGACGTGGTCGACCCGAAACTGAGGAAACAGCGATGAGCGATACCCTGTTGGAACTCGACTGCCTCAGCGTCGATTACGAAACATCGCGGGGCGATCTGAAGGCGCTGCGCGATATCTCCTTCGATGTGAAAAAGGGTGAGATTGTCGGCATCGTAGGCGAGTCGGGCTGCGGTAAATCCACCCTGATATCCTCGATCCTGCGGCTGACCGCGCCCAATACCCGCTTCCGCGAGGGTGAGATCCGCTTCAAGGGGCGAAATCTGCTTGCGGCCTCCGAGAAGCAGATGCGGGACCTGCGCGGGGCGGATATGTCCATCGTCTTTCAGGACCCGATGCAGACCCACAACCCGGTGCTGACCATCGGCCGGCAGATGCTGGATATTCAGCACCGGTCGCGCAGCCCCAAGGCCGAAAAGCTGGCCCGTGCGGCGCGAATGCTGGGCGCATTGGGGATCCCTGATCCGGAGGCGCGGCTGAAGCAATACCCGCATGAGTTCTCCGGCGGTATGCGCCAGCGCATCGCCATCGCAATGGCGCTGATGTCCGAGCCGGACCTTTTGATTGCGGATGAACCTACCACGGCGCTTGATGCCACACTGGAGGTGCAGATTATCGAACGCTTGCAAGAACTGCAGCGCGAGATGAACTGCGCCGTGCTGTTCATCTCGCACCACCTCGGCGTTATTGCGGAACTCTGCGACCGGGTGGTTGTGATGTATGCCGGTGCGGTGGTGGAAAGCGGCGAAGTGCGCGAGATCTTCCACAATCCCAAACACCCCTACACCCGCCGCCTGATCGACTGCGACCCGGGCCATATTAAGACCCGCGCCCGCGTGCTGCCCACCATCCCCGGCGAGGTGCCGGATCTTGCCGCGCTGCCGCAGGGCTGCGTCTTCCGCGACCGCTGCACCCAGGCCATGCCGCACTGCGCGGCCCAGGTGCCGCCGCTTTCTAAACTCGAAGAGGCCCACCACGCAGCCTGCTGGCTGAATCATGGGGAGGTACCGGCATGAGCCTGCTTGCTGTCAAAGGGCTGCAAACCAGCTATGGGGCGGTTAACGTCCTGGCGGGTGTGGATTTCGAGGTCGCGGCGGGCGAAACCTATGCGCTGGTCGGCGAAAGCGGCTCGGGCAAGACCACCGTTATCCGCGCCATTGCCGGGCTTGCGCCCGCGCAGGAAGGCTCGGTCCGTTTCAACGGCCGGGAGATCCGCGGCTTGCCCGAACGCCGGTTGCGGCCCCTGCGCAAAGACATTGCGATGATGTTCCAGGACCCGGTCGGCTCGCTGTCGCCGCGCCTCACCATCGGCAGCCTGGTGACCGAACCCTACCGTATTCAGGGCATGAAGGACCGGGATCTGCAGGCCGAGGCCAAGCGGCTGCTGGAGATGGTGAACCTGCCCGCGCATTTTGCCTCCCGCTACCCTTACCAGCTGTCGGGCGGACAGGCCCGCCGTGTCGGAGTGGCCCGCGCGCTGGCGCTGGAGCCGAAGCTGATCCTTGCAGATGAGCCCACGGCCGGGCTTGATGTTTCGGTCCAGGGTGAGTTGCTGAACCTGCTCAATGACCTGCGTGAGCGGCTGGGGCTGGCGATGGTGATCATCACCCATAATCTCAATGTGGTGCGCCATGTGGCGGACAGGATGGGGATCATGTACCTGGGCCGCCTGGACGAAGAGGGCACGACGGAGGACATCTTCGCCGACCCGCGCCACCCCTATACACGCTGCCTTTTGTCGGCGAACCCGGAACCGGACCCGGACGCAAGGCTGGTGCGCATTGCCCTCAGGGGGGAACCGCCCAGCCTGCTGAACCGCCCCGCGGGCTGTGAATTCCGCGAACGCTGCCCCTTTGCGCAGCAGGGCTGCACCCGGACGCCGCAATGGGAAACCGAAGGCGGCCGGGGCCTGCGCTGCCTGGCACCACTGAAATCCGAGCAGGCGGCCTGACCCCGCCTGCGTTTTCAACCCTGCGGCCGCAGCCGCCGCTCCTGATCCGGCAGACAGATGACAGCAACGCTCTATTTCAACGGCCCCATCCTGACGATGGACGATGACAACTCCGCACCCGAAGCGGTTCTGACCGCCGGCAGCAAGATTCTTGCGGCGGGAACGGAGGCGGTCTTGCGCGCGGCGATGCCTGCCGGCGCGGCAGAGCGTGACCTGAAAGGCCGCACCCTGATCCCGGCCTTCATCGATCCCCACGGGCATTTCCCCGATCCGGGCTTCATCCGCCTGTACCGTGTCGATCTTGCCTCGCCGCCGCGGGGGGATTGCATGGATATCACCACGGCCCTGGACCGGTTGCGGGCCCGGGCGCAGGCGACGCCTGCGGGCGAGTGGGTCATGGGCGTTCTGTTTGACAATACCGCCATTGCCGAGCGGCGCATGCCAACGCGGGCCGAGCTGGACGCAGTCAGCAGCGAGCATCCGGTCTGGGTCATCCACGCCTCGGGCCACAATGGTGCGGCAAACTCTGCAGCGCTGAAGCTGCGCGGCGTGGACCGCAATACGCCTGACCCCCTTGGCGGGCGCTACGGGCGCGATCCGGAGACCGGCACGCTTACCGGGCTGATTGAGGGCATCGCCGCGATGGAGGAGATGGGCGACACTGATTTCCTCATCGACCGCGAGCGTTTCTGGCAGGGTTTTGCGGCCTGCCGCGACGAATACCTGGAGCACGGGGTGACCTTTGCCCAGAACGCCTGGGCCTCGCGCGAGCTGCTGGAGCATTTTGCCAGCCTGCCAGCAGAGACTGATCCGGGGATCGACCTGGAGATCCTGCCGGTGGGAGAGCTGGAGCCGGGGCTGAGCGAAGGCCCGGAGGCGCTGGACTGGCCGGGCAACCCGCATTTCACACTGGGCGCGCGGAAGCTCTTCACCGACGGGGCGTTCCAGCTGCAGACCGCCTATCTCAGCGCCCCCTACCTGGATCCGGCGGATCCCGGGAACCCCTGCGGCACGCCCTATACGACGCAGGCAGCGCTGGATTTCCAGGTGCGGAAGCTGCATGGGATGGGGTTCCAGATCCACTGCCATTGCAACGGTGACGCAGGGGCGGACATGTTCATCAGCGCTGTGGCCGGTGCCATGACGGAAACCCCGCGCGCGGACCACCGCCATACAATCATTCACGGCCAGATCCTGCGCGACAGTCAGCTGCAGCGGATGGCGGCGCTGGGCATCACGGTCAGCTTCTTCTCCGCGCATGTGCATTTCTGGGGGGACCGGCATTATGACACTTTCCTTGGCCCTGAGCGCGCCGAGCGGATATCTCCGGCGGCCTCGGCGGAACATTTTGGCGTGCGCTATACGCTGCACAATGATGCCTCGGTGACGCCGACCCGGCCGCTGCACCTGGCCCATTGCGCGGTGAACCGGCTGACCAGCAGCGGGCGGACTTTGGGGGAAGCGCAGAAGATCTCCGCGCTGTCGGCCCTGCGGGCCCAAACCATTGATGCCGCCTGGCAGGTCTTTAAAGAGGGCAGCCGCGGCTCCATCGAGCCGGGCAAGGTCGCGGATTTTGCGATCTTGTCACAAAATCCCCTG
>CAJXHQ010000085.1 GCA_913054485.1 uncultured Paracoccaceae bacterium | reverse complement strand
CGACCCGTCATCCTCGGGCGTCTCATCAATCTCCACCGCTGCCAAACTGCTGAGCGCAGCGCCCTGCTGCCGCAGGTGACCGAGCCACGCAATCCCGGCATGGCACTGGACCTGGACTGGGTCGCCGGCGTGCAAGCCAACACCTCTGCGATTGAGCGCCGCTGCGCCACACTGCCCGGACGGCGCAGCGTCAAGAAGGACTATCAGGCGGCCTGGCTGCTGAAAGCCATTGCCTGCATCGATCTGACCACCCTGTCAGGTGACGATACGACAGGCCGCGTGCGCCGCCTCTGCGCCAAGGCGCGCCAGCCGGTGCGGGCGCAGATGCTGGAAGACCTCGGCATGACGGGTCTCACCACCGGCGCGGTCTGCGTCTACCACGACATGATCCCGGCTGCGGTGACGGCGCTGAAGGGCAGCGGCATCCCGGTTGCCGCCGTCTCCACAGGATTCCCGGCGGGCCTCTCGCCCTTTCACCTGCGGGTGGCCGAAATCGAGGAGAGCGTGAAAGCCGGCGCCAAGGAGATCGACATTGTGATCTCGCGCCGCCACGTGCTGACCGGCAATTGGCAGGCGCTTTATGATGAGATGAAGGCCTTCCGTCAGGCCTGCGGTGACGCCCATGTGAAGGCCATTCTCGCCACCGGCGAACTGGGCTCCCTGCGCAATGTGGCGCGCGCGTCCCTGGTGTGCATGATGGCTGGTGCCGATTTCATCAAGACCTCCACCGGCAAGGAGAGCGTCAACGCCACCCTGCCGGTGACGCTGGTGATGATCCGCGCGATCCGCGACTATTATGACCGCACCGGCTACCGGGTCGGCTATAAACCGGCCGGCGGGATCTCCAAGGCTAAGGACGCGCTGGTGTATCTTGCGCTGATCAAGGAAGAGCTGGGCGACCGCTGGCTTCAACCGGACCTGTTCCGCTTCGGGGCCTCCTCCTTGCTCGGCGACATCGAACGCCAGCTGGAACACCACCTGACCGGCGCTTATTCGGCCGGTTACCGCCATGCGATGGGCTAAGGCGCGGGAGAGGACAACAACATGACCATCAAAGAGATTTTTGAGACCATGGACTATGGCCCCGCCCCCGAAAGCGCTGCCGAGGCGCTGGCCTGGCTGGTCGATCAGGGCGACCGGTTTGGCCATTTTATCAATGGTGAGTTCACAGCTCCCGGTGATGGCTTCGACAGCAAAAACCCCGCCACGGGCGAGGTGCTGGCGACGCTGACGCAAGCCACGCAAAGTGACGTGGACGCCGCCGTTGCTGCGGCCCGCAAAGCGCAGCCCGGCTGGGAGAAGCTGAGCGGCCCGGGCCGTGCCAAATACCTCTATGCCATTGCGCGGCTGCTGCAGAAACACTCCCGCCTGTTCGCGGTGCTGGAGACGCTGGACAACGGCAAGCCGATCCGTGAATCCCGCGATATTGATATCCCGCTGGCGCAGCGGCATTTCTACTATCACGCGGGCATGGCCCAGCTGATGGAAGCGGAGCTGCCCGAAGCCGAAGCGCTCGGCGTCTGCGGCCAAATTATTCCTTGGAACTTCCCGCTCCTGATGCTGGCCTGGAAGATCGCGCCCGCAATCGCCATGGGCAACACGGTGGTGCTGAAACCGGCGGAGTACACCTCCCTCACCGCGCTGCTGTTCGCGGATATCTGCCGTCAGGCGGGTCTGCCCAAAGGTGTCGTCAACATCGTTACCGGCGACGGTGCTGTGGGTGAGATGATCACCGCCGCCGAGGTGGACAAGATCGCCTTCACCGGCTCCACCTCAGTCGGCCGCAGAATCCGCGAGGCCACCGCAGGCAGCACCAAGGCGCTGACGCTGGAGCTGGGTGGCAAGTCGCCTTACATTGTCTTCGACGACGCGGACATCGACAGTGCTGTCGAAGGGCTGGTGGATGCGATCTGGTTCAATCAGGGCCAGGTCTGCTGCGCCGGCTCGCGGCTGCTGGTTCAGGAAGGCATCGCGGAGCGGTTCCATACCAAGCTGAAGGCCCGCATGGACAAGCTGCGCATTGGCAATCCGCTCGACAAATGCATCGACGTCGGCGCGGTGGTGGACCCGGTGCAGCTGAGCACCATTTCCGCCATGGTCGCGGCCAATCAGGCTGGCGAGATGCATCAGGCGAAGGTGGAAATGCCTGCGACTGGCTGTTTCTACCCGCCCACCCTGATCGAAGGGCTGACGCCTGCGGACACGCTGATGCAGGAGGAGATTTTCGGCCCCGTGCTGGTCTCCTGCACCTTCCGCACACCTGCCGAGGCGGTGGAGCTGGCCAATAACACCCGCTACGGGCTGGCGGCCACGGTCTGGACCGAGAATGTGAACCTGGCGCTGGACATCGCGCCCAAGCTGGTTGCCGGCGTGGTCTGGGTGAACGGCACCAATATGTTCGACGCCGCTGCCGGGTTCGGCGGTGTGCGCGAAAGCGGGTTCGGACGCGAAGGCGGCTGGGAGGGTCTCAGCGCCTATACCCGGCCCAAGGCGAAAACCAAGTCGCTGGCCAAGGTCGAGGCCTTCGAAGGCAACGGCGCGCCTGCTGATCCGCTGGACCGTACCGCGAAGATGTATGTGGGCGGCAAGCAGGCCCGGCCGGACAGCGGCTATTCGCGCGGCGTCTACGCCAAATCCGGCGCGCTGCTGGGCCACGTTGGCCTTGGCAGCCGCAAGGATGTGCGCAACGCGGTGGAAGCCGCCGCCGGGGCCAAGGGCTGGTCCAAGACCACCGGCCACCTGCGCGCGCAGATCCTGTATTACATCGGCGAAAACCTTTCCGCCCGGGCTGATGAATTCGCCCATCGCATCGACGCGATGACCGGCAAGAAGGGCGGCGCGGCAGAGGTTGAGGCCGCCATCCAGCGTCTGTTCACGGCTGCCGCCTGGGCCGACAAATACGACGGTCAGGCCCACGGCGTGCCGATCCGAGGCGTGGCGTTGGCGATGAAGGAGCCGGTGGG
This sequence comes from uncultured Paracoccaceae bacterium, assembly GCA_913054485.1. Taxonomy (GTDB): domain Bacteria; phylum Pseudomonadota; class Alphaproteobacteria; order Rhodobacterales; family Rhodobacteraceae; genus FREY01. The sequence continues at coordinate 6,043 of CAJXHQ010000085.1, read as the reverse complement.
GGTGATCGGCGCTCTCTGCGCCGATGAGGCACCGCTGCTGGGCCTTGTCTCGGCCATGGCACCGGCGATGGCCATGGGCAACCGCGTAGTGCTGGCCGCGTCGGAGCCTTTCCCGCTCGCGGCAACCGATTTCTACCAGGTTCTGGAAACCTCTGACGTGCCCGCGGGCGTGGTCAACATCCTGACCGGATCCCATGCTGAACTGGCCAAGCCGATGGCCGCGCATTTGAACCTGGATGCGGTCTGGAGCTTCTCCTCCTCGGATGTCTCGGCAGAGATCGAGGCAGCTTCGGCCGGGAACCTGAAACGTACCTGGGTCAGCAACGGCCAGGCGCTGGACTGGGCCCAGGATCATACCAAGCGTTTCCTGCAGGCCGCCACCGAGGTGAAGAACATCTGGGTGCCTTACGGCGAATAATATTCAGCAGTCAGACTCCGAACAGGGCCGCCCCGTTGAGGGCGGCCTTTTTTGTCATGCCGGAACAGCCATTGGTTTCCAGGCCGCGAGGTGATCCGCCGCCGGGGTCAATGTGATGCCAAACACCCGCTCCACCGCGTCTGTGTCAATCACCATCCCCTCCGGCGGCATGCCGGAGAGGGCCGTGTAGAGGTCCGTCAGCACGTAGCCCATTCCCGGCACCCCAAGCACCTGTTCCACCCGCTGACCAAACTCCGCCGGGGAGAGGGGTTCAAATCGAACCGCACGCCCGGCGTAAGGCGCAAGCAGATCAGCCAGTTCCGCTCCGGTCATTGCACCTGGCGAACCGATCTCGAAACTCTGCCCGGCGAGATCGGGACGCGACAGCGCTGCAACGGCCACGCGCGCCTGATCGTGGAGCGAAGTCCAGGTTACTTTCATTTCAGCGGGCAGCGGCGGGCAGTCCAGGATACCATCGCCGGGCAGCCGGGCAGGAAGGGCGGGATCTGCAGGTTTTCCAGATAGATCGTCGGCTGCAGCACGATGGCGGGGAGAGTGAAACCTGCCTCAATGGCCTGTGCGGCCACGGGTGAGCCTTGTGCGCCTGTGGCACCGAAAACAGCCACGGTCTGGTTCATTTTTGTCTCCGTGATAGCGTGGTTACTATTGGGAACCACGCATAGGAGGCCGCCGATGAGTCGAAAGGAGGCATGATTCCGTCAGGTGGGCACATGAAAGCAACCACCCGCGGCATCGACGAGATGAACGCAGGCGTCGATAACTGCGTCGAGGCCGGCTACAGGGGGGCCTTCCCGGTACGGAATATTCTGGACCGGGTCGGTAACAAGTGGAGTGTGATGGCGGTCCTGCGGCTGGGCCGCCGGACGGAACGTTTTCGCGCGCTTCTGCGCGCCGTTGACGGCATCTCCCAGCGGATGCTGACGGTTACCTTGCGCGGGTTGGAACGGGACGGCCTGGTGCACCGCGACGTCTTTGATACCCTCCCGCCGACGGTTGCCAACAGCCTTACCCCCACGGGCCTGTCACTGCTCACCCTTATCACCGCGCTGGCCGATTGGGCGATGCAGCACGAAGCGGCGGTGAAAGCCGCCCGCGCGGAGTATGATAGAAGAAACGGCTAAAGTCCGGCGCCAGGGAAAATCAAGCTTCCCTGGCCGAATTCCTCGGAGGATTTTGACCCCGTTCAGCCGGTGCCGCCAATCAAAGACTCTGGCCGCCTCAGTTTGAAGCGGCCTCCAGCCCTTCGGGCTGGCCGACCACGGTGAAATGCAGCCCCTCGGGATCCATGAACTTGGCGGCAAAGCTGTTCACATCCTCCAGCGTCACCGCATTCACCTTGTCATTGCGCGTCGCGATATAATCAATCGGCAGCCCCTGCATCTGCATCCCGGCCAGGATCGAGGCGATCTGCCCATTGCCGTCAAACCGCAGCGGGTAGGCGCCGGTCAGGTAGGTCTTGGCATCCTGCAGCTCCTTCTCTGACACCCCTTCCCCAGCCATTTTGCGCCACTCATCGCGGACCACGCTGATCGCCTCGGCGATCTTTCCGTTGGCCGAGGCGACCGAGCCCATATAGGTGGCCGCCAGATCGCGCGGCACCAGATAGGATCCGATCCCGTAGGTCAGGCCGCGTTTCTCGCGCACCTCGGTCATCAGGCGGCTTTCGAAACTGCCGCCGCCGAGGATCTGGTTCATGATATAGGCGGCAAAGAACTCCGGATCATCGCGGTCGATGCCCTTCTGGGCGAAGATCGCCACCGACTGCGGAGACGGGAAATCGATAACCGTCACACCGCCGCTGATATTCACCTCAACGGGTCCCGGAATCGGCGCGCCGGTTTCCGGCAGATCGCCCAGCAACCCGTCCAGCAGCACGCCCAGTTCTTCCGCTTTGATATCCCCCACCGCACCAACATAGAGCCGGTCACGGGCAAAAACCGCCTCATGCGCCTCAAACATGTCCTGACGTGTCAGCGCAGCGACGCTTTCCAGCGTGCCCTTGCCGTCAGACCCATAGGGGTGATCGCCGAAGGCCATCGCGTTGAAAGCCTTGCCGGCAATGTCGTTGGGGTCTTTGGCGTCGCTGCGCAGGCCCGAGAGCACCTGCGCGCGCACCCGGTCCAACGCGTCCTGGTCAAAGCGCGGTTCATGGATGGTCTGGTGCAGCAGATCCATCACCGCATCGCGGTTCTCGCTCAGGAAACGGGCGGAGATACTGAAGGTGTCCTTGCTCGAATCATAGCTGAAAGAGGCCGCCAGCCCTTCCAGTTCGCGGGCATAGTCCTGCGCGCCCATCTCGCCCGAGCCCTCTTCCAGCAACCCGCCCATCAGGTAGATGGCGCCGCGTTTGCCGGGGGCGTCCAGCGATGTGCCGCCGCGGAACCGCAGTTCCAGCGCGGTGAAAGGGATCGAAGGCTCCTCGACCAGCCAGGCGGTGATACCGCCGGGAGAGGTCACTTCCTGGATATCCACTTCGGCGAGCGCCGGCAGGGCCAGCATCCAGGCTGTCAGCGCGGCGGCGGTCAGTTTCAGCGCTCTCATTGGGTGATCTCCTCTGCCGCGGTGTCTTTCATCAGGTAGCCGGTGACCGAAGCTTCCTTGACCAGCGCCTCACGGGCGACGGCGATGATGTCTTCCGGCGTCACCGCCTGCAGCACGTCGGGCCAGGCCTGCACGTCGGCGATGGTGAGCCCGGAGGTCAGCGCCCTGCCATAGCGGTTGGCGATGCCGTCCACATTGTCGCGCGCGTAGATTTCCGAGGCGCGCAGCTGCAGCTTGATCCGGTCCAGCTGCTCCTCGTCGACACCTTCTTCGAGAAACTGCGCATAGGTATTATCCAGCGCTGCCTCAGCCTCTTCCAGACTCACGCCTTCGGACGGGACAATAAGGAAGCTGAACGAGGTGTCGTCCAGCGACAGCCCGTTATAGAAAGCGCCGGTGTAGACCGCGACCTGTTGGTCGAACTGCAGCGCGTTGGCGAAATAGGACGTGGTGCCGCCGCCCAAAAGCTCGGACAGGAGGTAAAGCGCAGCTGCTTTTTCCTGATCGCCCGCGTCCCGTTCCGGTGCCAGGTAGGAGCGGTGCACATAGGGCTGGGCAATACGCTCATCGGTGAAAGTCAGGCGGCGCGCGGCGGTCTGCGGCGGCTCGGAGGTGCGCAGGCGGTCCGGCAAATCCGGATTGGCCGGGATCACGCCATAATACGTTTCAGCCAGGCGTTTCACCTCATCCGGCTCCACATCTCCGGAAACCACGAGAATGGCGTTATTGGGGGAATAATAGGTCTGGTAGAAGGACAGGGCATCATCCATGTCCAGCGTCTCCATCTCGTGGCGCCATCCGATGATCGGCACGCCGTAGCGGTGATTGAGGTATTGCGAGGCATTCATCTGCTCGCGGAACAGCGCCTGCGGGCTGCTGTCGGTGCGCTGGTTGCGCTCCTCCAGGATCACCTCGCGTTCCGTTATGATGTTCTCTTCGGTGAGGCGGATATTGACCATGCGGTCGCTTTCCATCTGCATCATCAGTTCCAGCCGGTCGGCTGCGACGCGCTGGAAATACGCGGTGTAGTCGTAGGAGGTGAACGCGTTGTCCTGGCCGCCGTTGGCGGCCACCGTGGCGGAAAACTCGCCGCTTTCCATTTTGTCTGTTGCCTTGAACAGAAGGTGTTCCAGAAAATGCGCCACGCCGGACTGGCCAACCGGTTCATCGGCTGACCCGGCCCGGTACCAGACCATCTGCTGCACGACGGGCGCGCGATGGTCTTCGACGACGACAACATCCATGCCATTGCCAAGGGTGAAGGTTGTGACCAGCTCGCTGTTGGCCTGCGCAACGCCTGTGCTCAGACTGAGCGCGCAAGCGCCTGCGGTCAGGATCTGTCGGATCATGCATCCTCCTTGCAGCCGGGCGCGCCCGGCCTGTCTGCTCATGCCTGTTTGCGGCGCAAGACTACCCTCGCGCACGGGCTCAACCTACGCTCCAAGAGGGCGCATGCAAGGCAAATGGCGGAAAAGTGAGGCGGTTTACCGCTCTTCCGGCGGTGCTGCAGGGGTCGGCACACCGCGGTTACGCCACCAGGCGCTGGTCTCAAACGGGTTGAGGGTCTGCTTCCTGTAGGCATCCGCGTAGCGGTCTTCCGGGAAAATCTTGATATTCGCGGTACGGGCCTCGCGGCGCCGGATATCAGCGTCTTCAGCGGCAAGGGTGCTGCGGATGTCCTGCTGCACGCCATAGCGCCCGGCAGAGGCCAAGAGGGCCGTATCCGCCGACGGCACAGCGCTGCCGCTTGCGGTCACCGCAGAGGCTTTGCCGCCAAGTGCAGCCACGGCATCAGCTTTGGGGGTGGCGTCGGTCAGGTTGGTGCCGCCCGGCGTCGGCACGGGCAGAGCTGCATAGCTGGCCGGCGCGTCCAGCCGTTTGGAGGGCAGAACCAGAAAGTCATCCGGCCCGTTTGCCGGGCTTTGCAGTTCCCGCAGGCCTTGTTTGCCGCAGCCGGACAAGGCCGCTGCTGCACTCAGCACAATGACACCCAGCGCAATCCGCATCGTCGTTAACTCCTGCCCGTTCCGGCCTCATTCAGGCGCTTTTAGCGCATTTGCCGCGCGCCGTCACGCGGCCTTTTTGGCCTTTCCTTCGAACAGGATCAGACCGGCCGCTCCGGCGAAGATGAAGATGTCGGCCACATTGAACACAAAGGGATTATTGATGCCACAGCAGGACATATTGAGGAAGTCCAGCACATAGCCATAGACGATCCGGTCAAACACATTGCCCAGGGCGCCGCCGATCACCATACCAGCCGATGCCTGCATCACCGGTGACGGGTGCGACCGGCGGACCCAGATGGCGACCGCGGCGCAGACCGCCAGCGAAAAAACGATGAGAACCCAGCGGGAGGCATCGCCGCCGTCGTCGAACAGGCCGAAATTGATGCCGGTGTTCTCGCCGTAGCGGAAGTTCAAGAGCGGCGGCCAGACATCGATTGCGCGAACACGCGCCAGTTCCAGGGTGAACACAACCAGATACTTACTGATCTGATCGAGCCCGAAGGCCGCCGCAGCGGCCCAGAACATCCAGCGCGCATTCATCGTTTGATCTGCCCTCTTAGTGGCGGAAGTGGCGCATGCCGGTGTAGACCATCGCGAGGCCCGCGTCGTTTGCGGCCTTGATGACTTCATCGTCGCGCATCGACCCGCCCGGCTGGATCACACAGGTGCCGCCTGCAGCCGCCGCTTCCAGCAGACCGTCCGCGAAGGGGAAGAAGGCATCCGACGCCACGGCAGACCCCTTGCCGAGGCTCTCGTCCAGGCCCAGTTCGGCGGCCATGCGGCCTGCCTTGGAGGCGGCCACATTGGCGCTGTCGAGACGGCTCATCTGGCCCGCACCCACACCCACAGTGGCGCTGTTCTTCACATAGACGATGGCGTTGGATTTGACGTGCTTGGCGACTTTCCAGGCAAACAGCAGGTCTTCCATCTGTTCCGCGCTCGGCGCCTTCTCGGTCACCACCTTCAGGTCGTCCATGCCGACGTAGCCGACGTCCTTGTCCTGCACCAGCATACCGCCGGCCACCTGCTTGTATGCGGTGATGGCCGCGCGCGG
>CAJXHQ010000084.1 GCA_913054485.1 uncultured Paracoccaceae bacterium | reverse complement strand
CCCGTTGCAAAGACCGCCCCCCGGGGCGGCCTTTCGGCGTCTTTGCTAACGGTTTGTCAACGCTCTGCACCTAGCGTGAAGCCAGGGTGAATCCTGACTTGGAACGGGCAGAATGCCGCAAAATATGAACGCCTTGCGTAAAACCGGCCTGCGGGCCGTGCTGTTACCCCCGCCGATTCCGCGGGGTCTTCCGAGTCTGTCCCCGATTCTCCTGCTGTCCTTGCCTTCTCCATCACCTGCGGGTCTTGCCGGCCTGCGTGATCCGGCTGCCAACGCTGCGGCCCGCAGCCATTGTGTGCCGCCGAAGCTGCCGCGCGCCATGATCCCGGCCGTGAGGCACGCCGGATCCGGCTGCACCGGTGCCCGCCCCCTCATCATGCTGCAATAAGAGGCCGAAGAATTGCCCAAACTGTCCACAAAAGACCTATTCAGCCCCACCGTCCTTCTGGCGCTCGCGCTGATGGCGGTGATTGTCATGATGATCCTGCCGGTGCCCTCCTGGGTGCTGGATGTGGGGCTTGCCGCCTCTTTCGGGCTGGCGATCCTGATCTTCACCATCACCCTGTTCATTGAGCGGCCCTTGGATTTCTCGGCCTTCCCGACGATTCTGCTGGGCTCTCTGATGCTGCGTCTGTCGCTGAACGTGTCATCGACCAAGCTGATCATCGGCGAGGGCCATACCGGCACCACTGCGGCCGGTAATGTGATCAACGGCTTTGCCCAGTTCGTCATGGGCGGCAGCGTTTTTCTGGGCCTGGTGGTCTTTGGGGTGCTGCTGATCGTCAACTTCATGGTGATCACCAAGGGTGCTGCGCGCATGGCCGAGGTCGGCGCGCGTTTTGCATTGGACGGGATGCCGGGCAAGCAGCTGGCGATTGACGCCGATATGGCTGCAGGCGCCATTGATCATGAAACCGCCCGTAACCGCCGCGAGCAGGACCTGCAGGAGACCACCTTCTTCGGTTCGCTCGACGGTGCATCGAAATTCGTCAAAGGCGACGCGGTTGCCGGCCTTCTGATCACCCTGCTGAACCTGATCGTGGGCCTGGTGATGGGGGTGCTGGTGCATGGCATGCCGATCGGATCTGCCTTTGAAACCTATGCGATCCTGACCGTTGGCGACGGGCTGGTAACCCAGATCCCGGCCGTCATCATCTCGATTGCCTCGGCATTGCTGCTGGCGCGCGGCGGCGCAACCGGTGCCACCGATGCTGCGCTGTTCGAACAGCTGGGCCGCCACCCTGCGGCGCTGGCCACGGTGGGTGTCCTGATGGCGCTGTTTGCGCTGGTGCCGGGCCTGCCGTTTATCCCCTTCATGGCGGGTGCCAGTGTTCTGGGATACACCGCCTACCGGATGAAAATGAACGAGCAGGAGGCGGAAGAAGCCGAACTGGAAGAACATATGGAAGCCGCTGCCGAGCCGGAAACCAAGAAGGGTATCGGCGACGTTCTGGACCTGGACGATCTGCATCTCGAATTTGCCGGCGACTTGGTGTCGATGGTACTGGATGCGGGCACCGGGCTGGATGCGCGGATTGCCAACATGCGGACCCATGTGGCCTCCTCTTTCGGGCTGATCCTGCCGGAGATCCGCCTCACGGACGCGCCCGAATTGCTGAATGGCACCTATATCATCAAAGTTCAGGGCGTAGAGCAGGCCCGCGGCACGCTGCATCCGGACATGGTCCTGGCGCTGATGCCGGATAACCACGACGCGCTGCCCTCGGGCCAGGACGTGACCGAGCCGGTCTACGGCGCCCCTGCGCGCTGGATCTCGGGCAAGCATCAGGAACAGGCCGCTCTGGTCGGGGCCACCATCGTGTCGCCGCCTGAAATTCTGGCGACCCACCTGCTGGAGGTGATCAAGCAGAACTTCCCGCGCCTGCTGACGCTGAAGTCGATGCGCCGCATCCTGACCGAGATGACCGACCTGTCCGACGCCTTCCGTGCCGAGGCCAACCGCAAGCTGCTGGACGAGCTGATCCCCGACAAGGTGCCGGTGGACACGCTGCACGCGGTGCTGCGCCTGCTGCTGGAGGAGCGTGTCTCTATCCGCAACCTGCCGCTGATCCTGGAAGCGGTTGCCGAGGCGCGTATCCACACCACCCAGCCGGAACTTCTGTGCGAGCATGTGCGCCAGCGCCTGGGCTTCCAGCTGGTCGCAGACATGAAGCGCGAGGACGGAACCATCCCGCTGGTGCAGCTGGCACCGGAGTGGGAAGACACCTTCATGACCTACCAGGTCGACACTGGCGGCGGCGGCGGGCTCGACATTGCGCTGCCCCCGGATCAGTTCAACCGCCTGGCCGAAGGGCTCAGCGCAAAACTCAATGATATCAGCGAGCAGGGCATTTCTGCCGCCGTGGTCACCTCGACCCGCCGCCGCCGCTACCTGCGCACCATCCTGAAAGCCCGCGGCATGCCGACGCCTGTGCTGTCGTTTGAGGAAATCGGCCTGGAGGCGCGCCCGGCGCTGGTGGGCATGGTGGCCGCATGACCGGCTTCCTGGATCCGGGGCTGGTGGCGCTGCTCGGGGCCGGGTTCTGGCACGGGGCCATTGTCTTCTTGCGCGTCTCTACCATGGTGAGCGTGCTGCCGGCTTTTGGCGAACAGCTTGTGCCGGTGCATGTCCGGCTGGCGCTGGCGCTCGCCTTCACCTTTGTGGTGGCGCCGGCCGTTCCGGCGCTGGGCGTGCCGCAGAGCGTGGGCGGCTTCGGACTTTATGTGTTCACCGAAACCATCGTCGGGCTGGCCCTGGGCATCGGGGTGCGCTTCTTCTTTCACGCGCTGCAAACTGCGGGCAGCATCGCGGCGCAATCCACTTCGCTGGCGCAGATGCTGGGCGGGGCGGGTATTGACCCGATGCCTGCGGTGGGCGCGGTGATGTTCTGGGCCGGCGCTGCGCTGGCGATGATCCTCGGGCTGCACATCCATGCGGCCGAGTTCATGATCTACTCTTACCAGCTGTTCCCGGCCGGGCAGTTTCTTGATGCCGGCATGCTGTCCGAATGGGGTGTCGCACGGGTCTCGCGCTCCTTTGCGCTGGCCTTCACCATGGCCGCGCCCTTTGTGATCGGCGCGGTGATCTACAACCTGACACTGGGCATTATCAACCGCGCCATGCCGCAGCTGATGGTCGCCATGGTCGGCGCACCCGTGGTCACCTTCGGCGGGTTGGTGATCCTGATGGTCGGCATCCCGATGATCCTCAACACCTGGAGCGAGGCGCTGTTCGGCTTCTTCGCCAACCCGGGAGGCGCGCTGCAGTGAGCGGTCAGGACGACGACAGCGACAAGTCATTTGAGCCAACCCCCGAGAAACTGCGCAAGGCGCGGGAAAAGGGGGAAGTGGCCAAATCGCAGGACTTGTCAGTAGCGGCGGCCTATGCCGGGCTGGTGATTGCGCTGTTTGCCATCGGGGCGGACAGTTTCTCCAGTCTGGGCTCCGCCCTGATGACGCTTTTGGACCAGCCGGACCGGCTGTCTGACCAGTTCTTCGGCGGCTCCGGGATGCCGGTGATGGGCAGCCTGATGCAATCCGCGGGCCTGGCGGTGCTGCCGGTCTTTGTGGTGCCCTTTGTAACCGTCCTGCTGGCGCTGATTGCGCAGAAGGCCATCGTGATCGCGCCGTCCAAGCTGGAACCGAAACTGTCGAAGATCTCCCTTATCTCCGGGGTGAAGAATAAATTCGGCCGGGCCGGGCTTTTCGAATTTGCCAAGAGTGTTGCCAAGCTGCTGATCTATTCGATCATCCTTGGCGTCTATATGAAGCTGCGCCTGCCCGACATGATCGCGATTTCCGGGACCAATCCCTTTGGCGTGGTGATGCTGCTGGCCAAGCTGGGGATGGAATTCCTGGTGATTGCTTTGATCATTGCCGCGGCAATCGGGGTCGTGGATGCAGCCTTCCAGCAGGCGGAATACAAGCGCAAGAACATGATGAGCCGCCAGGAAGTCATGGATGAGATGAAGAACTCGGAAGGGGATCCGCATTTCAAGAGCAAGCGCCGCCAGCGCGGCCAGGAGATTGCGCTGAGCCAGATGATGGGTGTGGTGCCGGAGGCCGACGTGGTGATCGTCAACCCGACCCACTACGCGGTTGCATTGCAATGGGACCGCACGCCGGGCTCGGCGCCGGTCTGCGTTGCCAAGGGGGTTGATGAGGTGGCCGCGCAGATCCGGCGCATCGCGAATGAGAACGCGGTGCCAATTCATTCGGACCCGCCAACTGCGCGGGCGCTGCATGCCACGGTAGAGATCGGCGAGCAGATCCAGGAGCAGCATTTTGCCCCCGTGGCCGCTGCGATCCGCTTTGCCGAGGACATGCGTACCCGGGCGAAAGGGAAAGTCTGATGGCCAACAAGATGAAGATGCTGGACCAGATGGCGGCGGTGACCGAGGCGCAGTATTTGAAAGAACACGCCAAGGTGAAGCCGATCCTCGACCGCGAGGCGGCGCTGCGCGGGCAGCTCGCCATGCTGGATGATCAGATCAAGGTGACCCGCGCGCAGTCCGAAGGTGATCATGCAATGCGGGCATTGGGCGCGGACCTGATGTGGCAGGGCTGGCACACGCGCACCCGGCGCGAGCTGAACATGCAGCTGGCCCAGGTGACGGCACAGAAACTGTCAGCGATGGACAAGCTGCGCGAGGCCTTCGGGCGCAAACACGCGGTAGAGACCATGGCGCGGGATGAACGCAAACGGGTCAAGCAGGAGAAGGCGAAGAAACTGGAGCAGGTACTGCTCTATTCCTTCTGAGGTTCACCCTTTCGCCAGGGCGGACAGCTGCTGAACAGCTTCCAGGGCTGCGCAGGCATGATGCCGCGCCCTGAGCAGATTGTCCCGGTACCGTTCGGCCTTGGCGCTGCGGATGTCACGGTTCAATTGCGCGGCAGCGCAGTTCAGCTCGGCCTGCGCCAGGGCCAGGCAGTCTTCGGGCCGCATCCCGTCGGAGCTATCTGACTCAGAACACAGAGCTTTTTCCGGGGCAGGGGGCAATACCCTGTGGCGGCGGAATGCGTCTTCGGCCACAAGTTTCATGTCCGGAAACCCACCCTTTGCACAGGTGAGCCCTGCGCGGATATCCAGTGCAGCACGGAAAATAGCGCAATATTGCGCGGCATAACTCATCAAATGCGCGGATTTATTGCTGAAACCTGTCATCATCTGGAGAGATCTGCGGTCAGCCATCGTATTGCTCCGGCTATTCTTGTGGTTTCCTCCGGCACTATCGGCGGGGAGGCGGATAACAGCAATTATATTGATTGAGTGATCTTGATATGTTCTAGATATGGCATGGAACTGCGCCACCTTCGATATTTCCGGGCTGTTGCAGAGGCGGGCCACATCACCCGGGCGGCGGAACGCCTGGGCATTCAGCAGCCGCCGCTCAGCCTTCAGATCAAGGCCCTGGAAAATGAACTTGGGGTGCAGCTGCTGCGTCGGCTTCCGCGCGGCGTGGAGCTGACGGAAGCAGGAGCGGCCTTCTATGAGGACACCTGCGCGATACTGACGGATGCGGACCGGGCGGTATCGCGGGTCCGGCGGGTTGCGCGCGGCGAGGCCGGGCAGATTGCGGTCGGCTATTCCAGCACGGTGATTTCGCATCCGGCCGTCAAAAGCGCCATTCGCGCCTGCCGCGGCCAGGCGCCCGAGGTTGCAGTCTCGCTGGTGGAAGACGGCTCTTATGAGCTGGCTGGGGCGATCGCTGCGCACAGGCTGGATGCGGCTTTCATCCGGACCGAGCCGGAAGAATTCCCGGAGCTCCGCTTCATCGAGCTGTTGCAGGAACCGCTGCTGCTGGCCGTTCCGGCAGAGGAGGGGTTTGCCAGCGCCGGCCCGGTCAGCCTGGCCCGTGCGGCGGCTTTGCCGCTGGTGCTGTACCGGCGGTCGGCGGGGCCGAAGCTCTACGACCGGATCATTGCCGCCTTTGCGGCCTGCGGAACGCCGCCCCGGATTATTCAGGAAGCACCGGGCGCCAATGCGGCCCTCAACCTCGTGGCGGCGGGGATGGGCAGCACGCTGGTGCCGCAATCCTTGTGCGCGGCGCATCCCGAAGCGGTGCGCTACCACCCGCTGGCGGCGGATCCGCCGCTGACAGCGCCGGTTCTGTTTGCCCTGCGCAGGTCAGAGACTTCTCCGGCGGTGCGGCGTTTCGTCAGCACAGTGCGCGAAGTGGCGGGGAAATAGAAAAGGCCGGCCCTTGGGTCCGGGCCGGCCTTTCAGGCATTCTGATGAATACACATCAGACGTTCTGGCGCGCGATCTCCATGATCAGCACATCCGAGATCCCCTTGCCTAGCTCACGCTGGGCCGCTTCACGCAAAGCGGTGCGCAGCGGCATCAGCATGTCCGAGCGGGTGAAGGCCCCCTGGAAGCCGCCCATGTTGGCGTGGTCAAACAGCACCTGAAGGAAGGCGTCGCGCAGCTTAGGCTCCAGCGTATAGACATCATTGCTCATCCCGGATTTGGCCTCCAGGCTGAGCGAGATCACCACCATCGAGGTGATCTCATCCTTTTCGACCACCGGCACCACAAACTGGTTGTTCAGCTTCAGGTATTCGTAGGTGACGATCTCATCCATCTCCTCGGCGGGGGCGGCATGGGGTTCCCCGCCCGCCTCGTGCCCGTCGCCGCTGGCAGTTTCGGCGGCGGGCTCAGGCTCGGGCATCAGCGCGATCCCTGCGCCAATGCCGCCGCCGGTGCCGACGATCAGAAGAATGATTGGCAGAAGTTTAGACAGCATGGGAATACCTCAGAACGGAAGAACAGCGTCAAGAACCTGCTGGCCATAGCGGGGCTGCTGCACGTCGGTGATTTGACCGCGGCCGCCGTAGGAAACACGGGCAGAGGCGATTTTGTCGTAGGTGATCTCATTCTGGCGGCTGATGTCCTCCGGGCGCACAAAGCCCGACACCAGAAGTTCGCGCAGCTCGAAGTTCACCCGCAGCTCCTGGCTGCCGGAAATGGCCAGAACCCCGTTGGGCAGCACATCGACAATGGCGGCTGCGACGCGCAGCTCCAGCTTCTCGTTGCGCTTGACCGATCCCTTGCCCGCCGAGGAAGAAGAACTGTCGACCCCGACCGCATCGGCCATGGTGGCGCCTTCGGGCAGGTGGCCGTCGATCCGCTGCGGCAGGCCCAGCAAGTTGGGCACGTTCATGCTCTCGGAACCGGAGCGCGAGCGGGCGGTGTTGTTGGAAATTTCCGCCTTTTCGTCGATCTCGATCACCACCGTGAGGATGTCGCCCTTACGCATCGCGCGGCGGTCGCCAAGCAGCGACTGGCGTTCACCGCTCCACAGCGAGGCATTGTCGACGTTGCGCCGCGGCGTGGTTGCCACCGGCAGCCCCTGATAGAGCATCGCCACATGTTCCGGGGTCTCGTTGGCGGGCGAAAAGCTGGGCGCCTTGCCCAGGTGATCGGTGCGTCCGCAGGCGGTCAGAAAAGCCAGGCCCAGGATCGCCATTCTAGCGAAATTTGCATTCAGTCGCATTACTTTACCTCAATGGAACCGTCGGCGCTGATGCGCCCGGAAACGGTTGTGCGGGAAGACAGGTTCATGACCCGGATGGTTTCCCCTTCCGAGCCGCGGCCGAGTGAACGGCCTTCGGTGGCGATGCGCAGCCCGCCGCGATTGAATCTCAGCGTCACCAGATCGTTGCGCTCGACAATTGCCGGCGGACCGAAGTCGGCATAGGTGATCGGCCGCCCGGAGTAGAGCGCAACCCGTGCCTCCTGGCCGATCAGATCCATCGGATCGGAGACCGCGCCGTCGATGTCGGCGGCTTTGATGGTCAGATCGTCGCCGGTCAGAATCGTCTTGGGCCGGATAGTGCGCACCGGCACGACGATATCGGCCAGGGCACTCTGCGCGGTCAGCGCCGCAAGGAGGATGAGGACAGCCCGTATCATCAGCGCACCTGAGTTGTTGCGCCCATCATCTGGTCGACAGCCGAGATGACCTTGGCATTCATTTCATAGCCGCGCTGGGCTTCGATCAGCTGGGTCACTTCGCGCACCGCATCAACCGAGCTGTTCTCCAGGTAGCCCTGGCGCACCGTGCCCAGACCGTCGGAGCCCGGGGTCGACAGGATCGGCGCGCCGGAGGCTTCGGTCTCGGTGAAAAGGTTGGAGCCGATGGCCTCCAGCCCCTTTGCGTTGGTGAAACCGGCCATGGTCAGCTGGCCAAGCAGCTGGCCTTCGGCGGCATCCGAGAAATAGGCGTAGACCTCGCCCTCGGCGTTGACCGAGATGCTCTGGGCGTCGTCGGGAATGGTGATTTCGGGCGCGACCGCATAGCCGTCGGAGGTGACGATCAGACCTTCGGCCGACCGTTTCAGCGCACCGTCGCGGGTGAAGGCGGCCTGGCCGGAGGGCAGGGTGACCTCCAGGTAGCCCTTGCCGTCAATGGCCACGTCCAGGTCGTTGCCGGTTTCCTGCAGCGCGCCCTGGGCCAGGTGCAGCGACACCGAGGAGGTACGCACGCCGAGGCCGACCTGCACGCCGGTCGGCAGCACGGTGCCATCCGAGGCGTTCACGGTGCCGGCGCGGCTGACCTGCTGGTAGTGCAGATCCGCAAACTCTGCCCGGCGGGCGTTGTAGGCGGTGGTGTTCATATTGGCGAGGTTGTTCGAGATCGTCTCGACGCGCAGCTGCTGGGCGCTCATGCCGGTGGCTGCGATTTTCAATGCACGCATCGGGATTCTCCTACGATTTCACAAGGTTCTTGATGGCGCTGCGCATGCGCTCGTCTTCGGCTTCGAGGAAACTCTGGCCCATTTCATAGGCACGTTGAATTTCCACCAACCGCGCCACCTGCTGGATGGCGTTGACGTTGGAGGTCTCCAGGAAGCCCTGCAGGACTTTGGCGTCGAAGGTCTCCTCGGTGTCGCCGTCTACCCGGAACATCACCCCGTCCTCGCGCACGATGGGGGCGTCTTCGGCGGGTTTGAACAGGCCGAGCTGGCCAATTACATTGCCATCGGCGCTGAGGGTGCCGTCCGGGGCCACCTTGATGTCCTGGGCGTCGCCCGGCACAAAGACCGGCGCGTCGCCGGGATCCAGC
>CAJXHQ010000083.1 GCA_913054485.1 uncultured Paracoccaceae bacterium | reverse complement strand
GGCAGTTTGCGCTGCCGGGGCTTTCTTGTTTCTGGGAGCATCCTCAGGCTGCGGCTTTCACGCTGCGGGCCAGGGCGCAGAAGGCCTCAAGGCTGACCTGCTCAGCCCGTTCGGTGGGCGGGATGCCAGCCGCAGCCAGATGTTCCTCGATGTCTTTGGCGGCGCCCTTCAGCGAAGCACGGAGCATCTTGCGGCGCTGGTTGAAGGCGGCGGCCACAATCCGGCTGAGCGTGGCGGCGTCCGCCGCGAAGCGCGGTTCGGGAAGGGCCGTCAGATGCACCACGGCGCTGGAGACTTTCGGCGGCGGCGTGAAGGCACCGGGCGGCAGGCTGAGCACGATCTTCGCATCGGCGCGCCATTGCGCCAGGATCGCCAGCCGCCCGTAGGCTTTGGAGCCGGGCTGCGCCACGATCCGTTCGGCCACCTCGCGCTGGAACATCAGGGTCAGGCTCTGCCAGAAGGGCGGCCAGTCCTTGGGGGTGAGCCAGCGCACCAGAAGCTCGGTGCCAACATTATAGGGCAGGTTGGCGGCAATGCGCACCGGCGGGGTGAGGTACTGAAGCGGGTCGATCTCCAGCGCGTCGGCGTTGATCACCTCCAGCTGGCCGGGGTAGGCGGCGGCGATCTCCTCCAGCGCGGGCATGCAGCGGGTGTCTTTTTCCACCGCCAGCACTTTGCGCGCACCCTCGCTGAGCAAGCCGCGGGTCAGCCCGCCGGGGCCGGGGCCGATTTCCAGCACGTCGCAGCCCGTCAGGTCGCCCGCCTGCCGCGCGATCTTGGCGGTGAGGTTCAGGTCCAGCAGGAAGTTCTGGCCCAGCGATTTGCGGGCCGAAAGCTGGTGCGTCGCGATCACCTCGCGCAGGGGGGGGAGATTGTCGATGGCGCTCATGTCAGCTCCACTCTGTCGCATGGCGGAACGGGCGCGCCAGAGATTTCATGCCTCCGGCGGGGATATTTCTGAACAGAAGAAGGTTCAAGAGCTGGCCGCCATGCTCTGCGCCATTCTCAAGGCTTCAATCAGGCTCGACGGGTTGGCGATGCCCTGGCCCGCAATGTCGAAGGCCGTTCCGTGGTCGGGGGACGTGCGGATGAAGGGCAGGCCGAGGGTGACATTGACGCCCTTGTCGAAATCCAGCGTTTTGATCGGGATCAGCGCCTGGTCGTGATACATGCAGACCGCCGCGTCGTAGCGCGCGCGCGCGGCGGCATGGAACATCGTGTCGGCGGGCAGCGGACCGGTGATGTCGAAGCCTTCGCCGCGCATGGTGTCCAGCAGGTCTGCGATCCAATCCAGTTCTTCCTGCCCCATGGCGCCGCCTTCGCCCGCATGCGGGTTCAGCCCTGCCACCGCGATGCGGGGCGCCGCGATGCCGAACTGGCGGATCAGCCCGCTGCGGGTGATTGTGAGGGTTTCGCGCAGGACGGCAGGGGAGAGCTGATGGGGCACCTGCGCCAGGGCAATATGGATGGTGGCAGGCACCACGCGCAGCTGCTGGCTGGCCAGCATCATCACCACGCGGCCGGCCCCGGCAAGTGCTGCGAGGAATTCGGTATGGCCGGGGTATTGGAACCCGGCTCCGTCGATCAGAGCCTTCTTGTGGATCGGCGCGGTGCAGATGGCGGAGGCCTCGCCTGCGCGCACCAGCTCCACCGCCCGTTCTATGCTGCGGATCACCCCGGCGGCATTACGCGGGTCAGGGCGGCCGGGGGCGGCCTCTGCTTCGAAATCCAGCGGCAGAACCGGCAGCGCCGTGGCGCTGACGGCCGCCGCTTCGCAGGGCGCAGCGATCAGCTTCACCGGCGTGGCCTCTGGCAGGTGGCGCGGGTCGCCGATCCAGAAAAACGGGCAGTCCTGGCGCAGCCTGTCCCAGGCGCGTGCTGCGATCTCCGGCCCGATGCCGGAGGGCTCACCGCAGCTGAGCGCAATGGGCAGGGTCATTTGTATTCGATGACCGCTTCGGCGCGCATCTGGGCCAGGAAGGAATCTGCCAGGGCGGCCAGCCGCTGCTGGGTCAGCGCATTGGCCACGGTTTCGCGCGAGGCATCTTCGGCCAGTTCGGCCGTGCGGCCGCAGAGCATCAGTACCAGAACGTCCTGGCCGTTGTTGCGGGTCAGGGCGGTGGAGGTTTCACCGGCGTCCAGCTTCGCCAGTTCAATCGCGATATCCTGCGGGATCTGTGCCGGCGGCAGGCTTACCTGTTCCAGCTTGGCCGGGTCCTGACCGAGGGCAAGGCTGTAGAAATCGGCGCAGGTATCGGCGCGCGCCACGGTTTGCGCCGCTGCCTTCAGGCCTTCGGGTGTGCGCCCGCCGGGCACCAGGTAGGTGACATATTCAATTGCGGCATAGCGAGGGGCCCCGGTGGCGGATTCCCGGATGCCACGCATCTGGAAAAGGGCAACTGCGCCCTGCAGCGGGATCGGGTCGGTCACCTCACCGGGCGCCAGGCTCAGGACCACTTCCTGCAGTGCCGGCGGCAGCTGGGTGAGCGGCAGCCAGGGCAGGCGGCCGCCTTCGGTGCGGGAGTCGGTGGCCGAGAACTGTGTGGCGGCGGCAGAGAAGGCATCATAGCTGTCCAGCTCGGCTGCCTGCCGGGCAATGTCTTCGACCTGGGCTGCGTTTTCCTGGTTGATCGGCATGATCAGCTCGGACAGGGACACCTGAATGCCCGCACTGCCCGCACTGCCGATGGCGCGGTCGATCTCTTCTTCGCTGGGCCGGGCCTGAGACAGGAAGCGGCTGCCGACATATTCGCGCCAGCCAAGGCCGGCCTCGGTGTAATCGCGCAGGGTCTGCGGCTCTACCCCGGCCTGGGCCAAGGCCTGAAGAAACTGATCCAGCGACAGGTTGGCCCGCTGTGCGAGCTCTTCCATGCCGAGCTGGATGTCTTCTTCGCTGACGCTGATCCCGGCTTCGGAAATCGCGCGCCCCTTCAGGCGGTCTTCGATCAGGGCCTGGGTTGCCAAGTCGAATGCATCGCCCGCCGTGCCGATCAAACGGACAAACCGGGAGCGCTGTTCCAGCTCAAATGTAGTGATGACCTCATCATCAACCGTGATCACTGGCGCGAACAGCCCCTGGGCGGAGGCCGCGGGCGTGCCGAGGGCCATAGAGCCGGCCAGGAGGGCGGCCTGCATGAACGCGGTGAGGGGCAAGCGGGTCTTCAGGTATTCTTGCATGATCGCCTGTAGGTTTGAGTTCCTGCGTCCGCGAGAAAGCCGCCGAGCGCGATAGAGAAGCTGAAATCTGTCGAGGGCTCGACGCTTGAGTTAGACGTATAACGCCGGTTGACCGCGAGGTCGACCTTTACGCATTCGTTGCTGTAAACAAAGCCGATTCCGGCGCGGGAGGGCCGTGTTTCATAGAGGTCGTAGCGGACATTGGCCCTGGCCATCCAATTCGTGTTGATCTTGTAGTCTCCGTCAAACCAGATCTCCGAGGTGCGTGCATCCCGGCCTTCTTCCGGATCGGCTTCCAGCCACAGGTAGGTGCCGCTGACATGGGTGCGTTTGTCCCGCCAGTCGCCGCGGACCTCTGCCTTGGAGAATTCGTTCATATCCTCCAGCAGCCCTCGTGCGGTGAGGCCAATGCCGCCGTCCAGCTTGATCTGGCCGGCCAGCAGCAGATCCGATGTCGTGCCTTGCAGCCCTGAACTGTCGGTGAAATCCGGGTTTTCCCTGTCGCGGATCACCTGCCCGGCAGTGGCTGCAAATTTCGTGCCGTCCGGCCGGTGCATCGCCCAGTTGACCCCATAGACCAGGCTGATGCCTTCTTCGCGGGCATCGGGGGCCGCAAACCGCGACATTGCCAAGAGGTTGCCCTGGTCAAACTCTGTGGTGCGGCTTTCTTCGACCGGGACATCGCCGCCGGACGTGTCGCTCCAGCCGATCTGGACAATTGGTTCCAGCATCTGGCGGCTGCCGTCCTGATGTTGGCGCGCCATTGGCCGACGGAAGGTCAGGGCCGTGTGCGGGGTGATCCGGGTCACCTGGTCGCCGTAAAAGGCCTCGTCGCCGAATACGAAGGCATCTGCGGCGAATCCCGCTTCAAATTCCGCCATGACACCATGGGCGAGAAGCCGGTTGCGCCGCCATTCGGCTTCAAAAGTGTTGCGCCAGACGTCGCGGCCATTGGTTTCGGTTTCGGTTCCGGGTTCGGATGAGGCGCGGCGATGGGTATGGCTGAAAAAGGTGAAACGCAGTTCACCGCCGGCCGCGGCAGGGTGGTATCGTTGCTGATAGTAAACATCGCCGATCACATTTGGCTCATTGCCGCTGTCCTCACTGTCACGCAGTGATTTGAAATGGAACAGACCGGCGCGGAAAAAACGGTCGCGGCTTGCTTTGGTCAGCGTCAGCTCGCTGCGGAGGCGGTCCTGGTCGGGGTAGCCGTAATCGGCCAGATAAGCATTGTCAGAGACCGCCTGCAGTCCAAATTCAAGATTGAAACTGTTGCGCAGGGCAAAGGCGCCCTCGGCGTTCAGGTAGCCGCGGCTGTCGTCAGGCTGCAGATCGTCGCGGCTGTAGCTGCCCTCAACGGACAGCCGACCGTTATGGAAGGCCTGCCTGTAGAGGCCTTGCAGGGTGCGTGTCTTGCCGGACAGATAGGGGGTCAGGGTCAGGTCACGGTGGTCACCCAGGGTGAAAAAGTAGGGGACTTTGACGCCGGTCCCCAAGGTCGAGGTCGACCGGACGCTGGGCACCAGGAACCCGGTTGAACGTTTCAGCGAGGGGTCGGGCAGGCGGATTGCCGGCAGGTAGAACACCGGCACATCCAGCACCCGCAGCTGAGCTTCCTCGAAGTACAGCTGCTTTTCCTTCTGGTCGTGCGTGACCTTGGCCGCGCGGATCTGCCAGAGCGGCGGCTTGTCACCACAGACCTGGCAGGAGGTGACCGAGGTTTTGTAGAGCTGGGAATACCGGCCGCTGACCCGTTTCATTTGCAGGGCAGCAAGCTGCATCTGCTGATTCAGCACAAGCCGTGCGCCGGTCAGCAGGCCGTTCTGAAGGTCCCGCTCCAGTTCTGCGAACTCCGCCAGCACCGTGGTGCCGCCATCCTGATCAATGCGAATCGGGCCCTCAAAGGTGAGCGCGCCGCCATCTTGCCGGTAGGTGACCTTTGCGGCTCGCAGGCGCACGCCGTCGTGGAAGGCTTCCACGTTGCCCTCGGCGACCAGGGTCCGGTCGGGCGTCACATAGACCCGGTCCGCCATGAGAACCGCGGCCGCAGCGCCGGTTTCTTGTGCGGCAAGCGGCAGGCAACTGGCGGTGTACAGCGCGGCGGCAGCCAGGAAGTTCAATCCGCGCGGTTTATCCGTCTTCAGCATGCAGCAGCAGTCCAAGTGTCAGTAGAATTGAAGCAACAGGGGGCGCCCAGGCGGCAAGCAGGATCGGTATCTGCCCGTTTTCGCCAAGGATTTGAGCGAAATTCCGGACGAAGTAAAGACCGAAGCCCAGAAGGACAGCGGTGAGCACCGCAAGTCCGGTGCCGCCAAAGCGGGTGTGGCGCATGGTGAAAGCCGCCCCGACCAGCATCATGGCCACCAGAAACAGCGGCCGGGCCAGTTCAACCTGCAGCATGACTTCAAAGCGGCGGGTGGCAAATCCGGCCTCGGCCAGGCCGCGGATCGTCTCGGGCAGGTCATAGACGGAAATGCCGCCCACCGCGCCCAGGCTGTCGCGGATCCGGTCCTGCGTGAGCGTCGTGGCAAGACGCAGCTCCTCGTGTTCGGCGGCGGAGACTTCAGGATTGAGGCCGGGGGTCAGCGGCCAGACTTTTGCATCGCTCAGAACCCAGGTGCCGGTGTCCAGCTTGGCGGTGCCGGCACTGATGCGGCGGACCGGCCCGCCGCCCGGCGCATAGGAAATAAACGTCACGTCGCTGAGTGTGACGGCTTCGGCAGCCATACTGTGGCCGCGCGCGTGAATCACCGATTGCCCCTCAGTGCCGCCTTGGCGGAGCCAGAGCCCGTCGCTGCTGAAAGAGAGAACCGAGGCACCAAAACCGCGGTACTCGTCGGACAGGGCATTGTAACGGTTGACGGTGGCGGCTGAGATCGGGTTCAGCGTTGTCACCGCCATCACCCCGATGCCTGCTGCAGCCACGAGCGGTGCGGCCAGGGCGCGGATCCCTGAGCGGCCGATGGCCCGGGTCACCACCAGCTCGCTGCTGCGGGCCATGCTGACGAACAGAACCACTGTCGACAGGATGATGATAAGAGGCAGGAATTCGCTGAGGGCCGCAGGCGCCTGCAACAGCGAAAGCTCCAACAGCCCGCCGAATGACACATCACGCCCCTCAAAGCGGCGGGCTTGTTCGCTGACGTCAATCAGAACCACCAGGGTCATCAATACGCCGGTGATAATGGCGAACCACTGGACGAACCTGCGGGCGTAATAGAAATCCAGTCTCATGCACCCGTCCTCATGCGCGCGTCTCCTGCGCGGCGGATCTGCGGCGTACCAGGGGGCGGGCTGCCATCTGCAGGAAGCCCAAGCCGATCAGCAGACCGGCAAGGGTGGGCAGATACATCAGCGGCCAAAGTGAGGGATCCTCCAGCACCAATTCACTGAGCGGGCTGCGCAGCGCCTCAATAAAGATCAGCAGAACAAAGGCCAGCAGCGACTGGCGCCAAACGCCAAGGCGGGAGAACCCGCCAAGCATCAGCGAAGAGAACCCGATCAGAGCCACGGCGAGGCAGACAGTAGCCCGGGCAAACCGCAGGTGCAGTTCCTCGGCCAGAGTGCCGGCGCGATCCGGCGCGGCGGTCGTGATGTACTTCAGCAGGGCGGGTGTCGGCAGGGCTTCGATGGCTACCGGGCTGGGATCGCCGGTGTTTGCCAAAGCGCTGATGTCGTGGGAGAAATCTTCAAATGATGTGGTCGACAGGCGGCGGGTCCCGGTGTCCATTGTCTGGGCCATGCCATCAACCATGACCAGGTGGGTGGCCCCGCCGTTCTGCACCAGGAATGACTTGGTGGCCGTATACACGGTCGGGCGCAGCGGATCGCGCATATCTGACAGGAAGACGTCATTCAGGGTGCCGTCATCATCAATCTGGCGGATGAAAAAAGCGACGCCTGTCGCGGGATGCAGGAAGTTGCCCTCGGTCAGCAGCCGGGCGGTCACGTTGCGCGCAACCTCTGACTCGCGGATGTCGAGCCGGGCCAGAGAGGCCGGCAGCAGGAAATGGGTCAGCACCGACATCATCAGGGCGGCCACCAGGCCAAAGGTGATCGCGGGCCTGGCCATCTGCCAGGGGCTGGTGCCGGTGGCTTTCAGAACCGTCAGCTCGCTTTCACTGTTCAGCCGGTTGGTCACCCAGACCGCCGAGATGAAGACCGCCACGGGAATCACCAGTCGGATCAGATTGGGCAGCGCAAGCGCCGAGAACTCCAGGAACACCAGCGCCGACTGGCCATCCGCAATCAGCCTGTCAAACAGCACCACAGCCCGGTTGACCCAGAAAACAGCGACCAGGACAAGGGCGAAGAAGCCGAAAAACAGCAAGTATTGGGACAGCACATATCTGTCAAAGCGTGACACGGCGATCCCCCCAGATCTGTCCTTACTGATCCGGCGGAGCTTAGAGCAATCCGCCGCCGGGGAAAACTGCAAACTGCGGCGCCGGCCCTGGGCCGCGCGGGGCTGGTCAAGCCGCGCCGGGCAGGCTACCTCTTGACCGCAATCAGAGTTTCATCAGGAGCCCGGCCCATGAGCAGCCTCACCCCGACCGCATTTGCAGACTACGATCCCAAGGCGCTGGCCGAGATGGAAGGCCGGGTCGCGGTTCTGGTCACCCCCGAAGGCTCGATGGAGCCCGCGGCGCGCACCGCCAATCGCCTGAGCAAAGGCGCGATTGCGCGGATGATCGAAGGGGAGGGCTTTAAGAAGGCCAAGAGCGGCCAGGTGATTTCCATGAACTGGCCCGCAGGCATGAAGGCCGAGGCGCTGGATGTGCTGGTGATGGCAAAGAAAGTCACCCCGGCCGAGGCGCGCAAGGCGGGCGTGGCGCTGGCCAAACTGGCCTCGGGCAAGGCGCTGACCGTCATGGCGGGCTCGATGAACAAGGCGCATGAGCTGGCCATGGGGGCGGCGCTTCGCGACTATAAGTTTGAATCGCACAAGACCGGGGACGGCAATGACAGCGCCGGTTCTGTTACCATTGCCCATAAGTCCGCGGAAGAGATGGCTGCCAAATTTGCTCCGCTGCAGGCGGTGGCCGAGGGTGTGCACATGACCCGCGATCTGGTCAATGAGCCGGCCAATGTGCTGACCACAACCGAATTTGCCGCCCGCGCCGCAGAGATGACCGCGCTGGGCCTGGAAATCGAGGTGCTGGAGGAAGACCAGCTTGCCGAGCTTGGCATGCGCACGCTTCTGTCCGTGGGGCAGGGGTCCGACAGCCCTTCAAAGGTTGTTGTGATGCAGTGGAAGGGCGGCGACAAGGATGCGGCTCCGCTGGCGCTGGTCGGCAAGGGCGTGGTGTTTGACACCGGTGGCATCTCCCTGAAACCAGCGGGCGGCATGGAAGACATGACCATGGACATGGGCGGCGCAGGCGTGGTGACAGGCACCATGCGCGCCCTGGCGCTGCGCAAGGCCAAAGCCAATGTGGTGGGGCTGATCGGCCTGGTGGAAAACATGCCTTCGGGCAATGCCACCCGTCCGGGCGACGTGGTGACATCCATGAAGGGCGACACGGTCGAGATCATCAACACCGACGCCGAAGGCCGCCTCGTGCTGTGTGACGTGATGTGGTACGCGCAGGAACGGTTCAAGCCGGCCGGCATGATTGATCTGGCCACGCTGACCGGTGCGATCATCATTGGACTGGGCCATGAGAACGCCGGCGTCTTCTCCAATGACGACGCGCTGTGCAATGCCTTCCTGAGGGCGGCAGCGGCCGAGGATGAAGGTGCCTGGCGGATGCCGCTGGGCAAGACCTATGACGATCAGCTGAAATCTCGCATTGCCGATATGAAGAACGTCGGCGGCCGTCCGGCGGGGTCGATCACTGCGGCACAGTTCCTGCAGCGCTTCGTTCAGGACGGCATGCCCTGGATTCACTTGGATATCGCCGGTGTTGCCGCCGTCAAATCCGATACGGATTACGCCCCCAAGGGCGCAACCGGCTGG
>CAJXHQ010000082.1 GCA_913054485.1 uncultured Paracoccaceae bacterium | reverse complement strand
GCGGTTTTTTCTTCGCTTTCGGTACGACGAACCAGCACACGGTCATGAAGCGGTTTCAATGCCATCTTTGCAGCTCCTTAAGGCTCAAAGGTTGTTATCTGTTTCCCCCGCTCCCCGCGGGGGCTGTTATCACTCACCGGTGGAGAGTGCTAACGGCAGAATAGCTAGGCATGCCCCGCCCCCGAGTCAACCGCAATATGGTGAGATTTTTCAGCCTTCCAAGACCGGCCGGAAGACAGACTATTCTTCAGCGGCCTGTGCGGTCTCTTCCCAGCTGTAGGCCCAGTGTTTCAGCCCGTCGCGGCCCTGATCAGTGATCTGGTAAATTCCGGTCGAAACCCGCTCGAACCAGCCGTAGTGGTTTTTCGCCATCAGGGCAGTGGCTTGCGGAACTTCTGCGGCCTTGGCCACCGCGGCACCTTTGGCAGGCCCATGTTCCGCCAGATGCGCTGCGCAGCGCAGGGCGTCCTGCCGGTAGGCGGTGACGATGCCATGCCGGGTGGCCCCGCCCGCATTGGGATCGCCGCGCAGCCGGGAAAACTCCCGCAAGAGCCGCGCTGCCTTCTTCTTCGACTTACGCGGCGCATAGGGGCCCGGATCGCACAGCACTTCTGTGCGCCCGTCTTCCAGAACGGTAATCAGCCCCAGCCCCAGGCGGCGGCACATGGCGGTATTGTCCTTGATCATCCGCCGCGCCTGCCGGCCTTTTGGCTTGGGAACGGCCACATAGACATGATCCGTAACCGCCAGCCGCGCGATGGCCTGGTGGTACAGCGACAGGGAGAACTTCAGCTTCAGTTCAACGATAACTGGCGGCTCAGCGCCGCGGCAGGCCACCACATCCGCGGCACCCACCTCGCCCTTCACCTCGTAGCCCTGCCCTTCCAGCAGCGCCTTCACCGGCGCATAGAGCTGATCCTCGCGTTCCATGGGGCGACCATAAGGCGGAGTACTCCCTGGAAAAAGCGGTGAATTGCCCAAATGCGCTTGAAGCCGGAAACAGCCGCCCCTAGCCTGCCGCAAAAACCTCCGAGGCTGACATGCGCGCTGTCCTGATCCTGATGCTGTGGCTGTTCCCTGCCGTCCTGCATGCGGCCTGCAATGGCCGCGACATCACCGCGCAACTGCCGCCTGAACGGCTTGCCGCTGCGCAATCCGCAGCCAAGGCCCTGCCCTTTGCCGAAGGAAACCACTGGATTGCCCGCAAGGGCGCCCAAACCATTCACCTGATCGGCACATTGCATGTCAGCGACCCGCGCATGGACGCCATCATGGCACGGCTCGGCCCCATCGCCGCGCGCTCCGGCACGCTATACCTGGAAAGCACCATAGAAGCGCAGGACGCTTTTCAAGCCAGCCTGGCGCGCGACAGCTCGAAGGTGTTTCTGGACGGCCCGACCCTGATCGTCCTGATGGGAGAGCAGGGCTGGAAGCAACTGGCGGATGAGCTGGCCGCCCGCGGCATAGCGCCCTGGATGGCGGCCAAGATGAAGCCCTGGTTCCTCAGTACCCTCCTGGCCATGCCGCCTTGCCTTGCGGCCGATCCTTCTGCGACCCATGGGCTGGACCGCCGGCTCAATGATGCCGCACAGGCCGCGCAGGTTGAGGTCGCGTCACTCGAAGACCCGGACATCCTCATTGCGCTGATGGACAGCACACCGCTGGAGCAGCAGATCAGCCAGCTCAAGGCCGGGCTCACCGCTTTTGGCGGCGGCGGGGACGGGCTGGCCACGGTGACCGAGGCCTATTTCGCTGAGCAGGCGCCGCTGGCGATGGAAGTGCTGAAACAGGCCTTCTTAACGAAGCGGCCCTCTGAGGCAGATATCGCCGCTTGGGATGACGTCATCACCCTCCTGCTGGACCAGCGCAACCAGGCCTGGATGGAGGTGATCCTGGCCGAGGATGCGCCGCTGTTCACCGTCGCCGCCGGCGCCGGTCACCTGGCGGGGGAACAGGGTCTGCTGAACCTGCTGTCAGGCGCAGGATTTTCCCTCGAACGCGCCCCCTTCTGAGACAGTCTCCCTATCCAGAGACGCGTGGCCGCACCTGCTCCCGCGCGGGGTGACAAGGGGGCGGAGCGGGCCTATAAGGCGCGCAAATTCTCCGCTTCAGCCACAGGACACGCGTCATGACCATTCAAGTATTCGGCCACAAATCCCCCGACACCGACACCACCGGCTCTGCCATTGTCTGGGCCTGGTACCTGAACGAGGTAAAGGGCGTTGCCGCCGAACCCAAGCTGCTGGGCGAGCCGAACACCGAAGCGGCCTTCATGCTGCAGCGCTGGGGCTTTGAGAAGCCGGAAATCATCGCCGACGTGGCAGACGGTGCGCCGGTTGTGATCGTCGACACCAACAACCCGGCTGAACTGCCCGCCAATATCAACAACGCCGACATCCAGGCGATCATCGACCACCACAAGCTGGTCGGCGGCCTGGAAACCAAAGGCCCGATCGACATCACCATCCGCCCGCTGGCCTGTGCAGCGACCATCATCATCGACCTGATGGGCGAGGATGCCGCCAAGATGCCCGAGGCCATCAAGGGTGCTGCCCTGACCTGTATCCTCTCCGATACGCTGGAGTTCCGCTCGCCGACCACCACCGATCACGACCGCGCCGTGGCCGAGAAACTGGCCGCCGACCTGGGCCTGAACATCGCGGACTACGCGGCGGAGATGTTTGCCGCCAAATCCGACGTCTCTTCCTTCTCGGACGCTGAACTGCTGCGCATGGACTCCAAGGAATACGCCGTTGAGGGCACCAAGTTCCGCGTCTCCGTGCTGGAAACCACCGCGCCTGCGGTGGTGCTGGACCGCAAGGCCTCGCTGATGGACAGCATGGCCGCCGTGGCCGCGGAAGACGGCGTTGAGCAGGTGCTGCTGTTTGTGATCGACATCCTGAACGAAGAAGCCACCCTGCTGGTGCCGAACGCGCTGGTGAAAACCGTGGCCGAGAAGAGCTTTGATGCAGCCATCGAAGGCGACACCGTGGTGCTGCCCGGCATCATGAGCCGCAAGAAGCAGATCATTCCGAACCTGAAGGTCTGAACACAGACAAGGCATCTGCCGACGGGGGCGCAATTTCAGCGCCCCTGTTCCGTCGGCGGTCAATGCCCGCAGCTTATTGGACGATCTGATTTATGCATTTCACTGACCCGGCGGCTGCGGCTGTCTACTTCCTTATTTTTGCCAACCTCGGCGCCTTCCTGCTGTTCTGGCACGACAAGCGAGCCGCCCGGCTGCAAAGATGGCGCGTGCCTGAACGGCTGCTGCTGTTCTGGGCCTTCATGGGCGGAATTCTGGGCGCAAAGACAGCGCAGCATCGCCTGCGCCACAAGACCCGCAAAGAACCGTTCCGCACGATCCTGAACCGCATCCTGATCCTGCACGCGCTTGTTGTGGCGGCGGCTATGATCCTTTCAGTTCCGGCCTTGCGCAACGCGGCCGCTGATCTGCTGCTGATCGTGCTTGCGACGATTGCTTCGGCGCTGCCGATCCCCGAAGCTCAGCCCTAGCCCGCTATCTGGCCGCCTTTTGCAGCCGCTCGCGGTGGAACACATAGACCGAGGCCCCGATGATCAGCGCCGCCCCTGCAATCACCGGCGCATCCGGCACCTCTGCAAACAGCAGGTAGCCGAACAGCGCCGCCCAGATCAGCTGGCTGTAGTCGATATTGCCCACCACGCTGGCCTCGCCCAGACGCAGCGCCTGGATGCCTGCCCATTGCGCCCCTGCAGCCACCACACCCATGAAGACCAGCAGCATGAGGCCTTCGAAATCCGGCGTCACCCAGAGCCAGAACATCGGCAGCCCGGCCAGAAGCCCGGCAAACAGCGCCTGATAAAGCAGCAGCGATCCGGTGGTTTCGGTCTGCGACAGCTTACGGATAGAGACCTTGGCAGCCGCAGCCCCCGCAGCCCCAAGCAGCGGGATCAGTGCTGCGGGGCCCGCAAAACCCTCCAGCCCCGGCCGGATCACCAGCAATACCCCGGCAAAGCCCGCCATAATGGCCGCAACCCGGTGCTTGCCGACAGGTTCGCCCAAGAACCACATGGCGGCCAGCGCCACAAAGCACACATGCGCAAAGCTGAGCGTTGTTGCCGTGGTCAGCGGCAGCAGTGACACCGCCCAGATAGAGCAGCACAGCATCGTGAAAGCGCCTGCCAGCCGCACCGCGTGCAGCCCCGGACGGCGCATGCGCAGGCTGCCCGGGATATCCTTCGAGATCTGCGGCGATGCCGACAGCAGCACCACGATCTGGCGGAAGAACCGGATCTGCAGCACGTGGAACTCCTGCACCGCCACCTTGGCCATGGCGGTGACGGCGGCGAACAGCCCTGCGGCGGCCGCGCCCCACAGGATCCCCCGTGCGTTGCCGCTGAGCCCGGTGCTGGTTCCTGCGCTTGCCGTCATCCGCCTTCCCTTCCGAAAAATCTGTCCAGTGCGAGTAACAGCGCTGCCTGTCACGTGAAAGACGGCAGTCCAGCTGCCGGACTGACCGCAGTCCACTGGACTTCTCTCAGAAAATAGGATCAGCCTGAGAACCGGATCTAACCGCAAAAAACGGCCGCTGGCCGCGTGAGGTGAAAAAGTTATGGATTTTGCCTGGGATCTCCTGATCTTCACTGCCGCACTGAACGTCGCCGCCGCCTCTCCCGGCCCCGGCCTGGCGACGATTGTGGCGGCCACCCTGGCTTCGGGCGCGCGCAAGGTGGTGTGGTTCTGCGCCGGTGTCATTGCAGGCGATCTGGCCTGGCTGGCGCTGTCGCTCAGCGGGCTGGCGCTGATTGCGCAGAAGATCCCGATGGTGTTCCTGGCGATCAAATGGGCTGGCGTGCTTTACCTTGCCTATCTCGCCGTGAAGATCTGGCGCAGTTCGCCTGATCCCGCAGAGATCAGGGCCAAGGCTCCGGACCGCAGCCCCTGGGCACGCATTCTGGCCGGGTTCTCGATCACCATGGGCAACCCCAAGGCGATGCTGTTCTACCTCGCCCTGCTGCCCAGCATCATCACCCCGGACGCGCTGAGCCTGCCGATGGTGCTGTCGCTGGGCCTGTCCGTGGTGCTGGTTCTTTCCACCGTCTTTCTGATCTATGTGACGGCAGCAGAAAAAGCCCGGACGGCCATGACAAACAGCCGGGCCGTGCGGGGGTTCAACCGCGCGACGGCCACGGCGCTTGGTGGTGCCGCCGGCTGGATCGCCAGCCGCTGAGGCTTGGCCGCGTCTTTCTACTCGACCTTCTGCAGGCCGATCTGCGCCTCAATCTGATCCACCGTCGCCAGCACAGTTGCATAGCGCTTCTTGTCGGGCGGATGCGTGCCCCAGAACGATAGTTTGCCTGCGCCGGTCCGCGCCTCTTCAGGCCGGGCAAAGAACTCCGCTCCGGCTTCCGGATCATATCCTGCGGCATGGGCGATCCGCGCGCCCAGCGTATCGCTTTCCAGCTCATAGGCCTGCGAATAGGCAAACGTGCCCGCCGCCGCGCCAACCCCGACCCCCAGATTGATGATATTGGCGTCAAACAGATCCGCATCCGCCGCCGCCGCCCCGGCAATGACCCCTACCAGGATTGCCCCGGCCACCGCCTGCTGGCGCTGCTTTTCAACATGCCGTCCGATCAGGTGGCCATATTCATGGCTCATCACAAAGGCGGCCTCATCATCGCTGGCAGTGTCCTGCAGCAGCGGCATGGACAGGCGGATGACCGGCTGACCTTCTTCATAGGTGAAATAGGCATTCCGCACGTCCATTTCGCGGTCGATTTCCACCTGCACGGCGCAGTTGAAATCCGCCCGGTCTGCGGTCAGCGCCTCGCAGTATTTCCGGCCCATTGGCTCCACCCGGGCCGCAACCCGGCTGAAACGCTGTTCAGCCGACTTCGCGTTCAGCTGCCGCCGCCCGCCTTGGGCCGTCGCCTGTGCAAACTTCATCGCCGCAGCCTCGGTGTGCGCCGCACCAGCCTCGGGAATGGAATAGGTCGTCCCGCAGGCCGCCACCAAAGCAACCATGGCCGCCGCTCCGGCAAATCTCGGGAAACGCATCATAAATTCTCCGTCAAATTACCCGGCCGAGACTTTCGCATCTCCAGGGTCCGGTCAACCTGAAAGCAACGACATGCGCAGCGCCGCAGGTACTCTCTGCCTATGCCAGCGGCCCGCCCCGCCGGCGCTCGGAGCGGTGCTGGCTTTCGCAGCCCCGCTCTGGCATAGCTGAGCCGAACAGAAACAGCCGCCCGAAGGCCTGCTCATGACCCAGATCGTCCAATCTCTCGCCGATATCTCCCGGAACTACGACGCGCTCTTCGTTGACCTCTGGGGCTGCGTCCACAACGGCGTCACCGCCTTCCCCGAGGCGGTCGCGGCGCTGCAGGCCTACCGCAAGCAGGGCGGCATCGTGGTGCTGGTCACCAACTCGCCGAAACCCCGCGCCGGGGTGGGTGAGCAGCTGGGCCAGTTCGGCGTACCGGCAGATGCCTATGACACGATCTCCACCTCGGGCGATTCTGCGCGCGCGGCGATGTTCACAGGGGCCGTCGGCAACAAGGTCTACTTCATGGGCGAATGGCAGCGCGATGCGGGCTTTTTTGAACCGCTGAACGTGATCCACGAGCCGGTCGAGATCACCCGCGTCCCCCTGAAAGAAGCCGAGGGCATCGTCTGCTGCGGCCCCTTTGATGCCATGGCCGATCCGGAGGTGAACCGCGCTGATTTCCTCTATGCCAAACAGATGGGCATGAAACTTCTCTGCGCCAACCCTGACATCATCGTCGACCGTGGCGAGACCCGCGAATGGTGTGCGGGCGCGCTGGCCAAGCTTTACACCGAAATGGGCGGTGAGAGCCTGTATTTCGGCAAGCCCTACCCGCCGATCTACGACCTGGCCCGCCGCCGTCTGTCCGAGATCGACCAGAACATCCCCGACAGCCGCATCTTGGCCATCGGCGACGGCATCCTGACCGACATCGCCGGCGCCATCGGCGAAGGCATCGATTCCCTCTTCATCACCGGCGGGCTTGCGGCCAGTGAGACAAAAACGCGCGTTCAGCCCGAGCCGGATGCGCTGAAGACCTACCTGGAAAAGGAAATGTCCAACCCCGAGTACGCCATCGGCTTTCTGCGCTAGCGAGATTAGGGCTTGATTTTCTGCGGTTGCGAAGTAATAAAATTGCAGAAATGGGCAACCTCACGCCCGAAAGTTACAAGCCCAATCTCTGGAGGGTCGAATGTTGGACAACCTGCCGCGCGGAACCATCTGCATCGAGGACATCGAAATGGGCATGGTCCGTTACCTGCGCAAACAGGTGACGGACGAGGACATCGAGATGTTCGCCAAGGTCTCCACCGACCACAACCCGGTGCACCTGGACGAGGACTACGCCCAGGACACGATGTTCCAGGGCCGCATTGCCCACGGCATGCTGACCGCCGGCCTGATCTCCGCCGTCATCGGCGAGCAGCTGCCCGGCCATGGCACTATCTACATGTCCCAGTCGCTGAAGTTCCTCGCCCCGGTGCGCCCCGGCGACATGGTTCTGGCCGAGGTCGAGGTGACCGGCATCCAGATCGACAAGCGCCGCGTGCAGCTGGACTGCCGCTGCATGGTCGACGGCAAGAAGGTTCTGGTCGGCGAGGCTACGGTGATGGCGCCCTCGCGCAAGTTCGACTGATCCGCGCGGTCTGCGGCAGCCCAACCATTGGAGAGGTACGGATGCGCCATGCGGATCATCCGGGATTATCAGTTTGTCGAACAGCAGGATCGCGGCGCCAGCGTTGCGATCGGCAATTTCGACGGCGTCCACCAGGGCCATCAGGCGGTCATTGCCATCGCCCGCGATGCTGTGCCCGGCGCGCCGCTGGGCATTATGACCTTTGAACCCCACCCCCGTGAATTCTTCGCCCCCGATGCGCCCCCCTTCCGGCTGATGCGCTCGGATGCGCGTGCCCACCGGCTGGAGAAGCTGGGCGTCGACCGGCTCTACGAGCTGAATTTCAACAACCTGCTGTCGTCGCTGACGCCCGAGGAATTTGCCCGCGACGTGATCGCTGCGGGGCTTGGCCTGGCCCATGTGGTTGTCGGGGCGGATTTCTGCTTCGGCAAGGGGCGCAGCGGCAAGGCTGACGATCTGATCGGTTTTGGCAAGCAATACGGCTTTGGCGTCACGGTGGTGCCCCTGATGGAATATTCCGAACACACGGTCTCCTCCACCGCGATCCGCAAGGCGCGGAGCGACGGCCGCCCGCGCGATGCCGCCGCCATGCTGGGCCATTGGCACCGCGTCGAAGGCGAGGTGATCGGCGGCGAGCAGCGTGGACGCGAGCTGGGCTTTCCGACGGCAAACATGTCCGTCGAAGGGCTGCACCTGCCGAAATTCGGCGTCTACGCGGTGCTGGTCGATGTGCTGGACGGGCCGCATACCGGCAGCTACCACGGGGCCGCTTCGCTTGGCATACGCCCGATGTTCAACGGTGAGCAGCCCAATATCGAAACCTTCCTGTTTGATTTCTCCGGCGACCTCTATGGCGCGACCCTCTCCGTAGGGCTGGTCGACTACCTGCGGCCTGAGATGAAATTCGATGGGCTGGAGGCGCTGATCGCCCAGATGGACGCCGACTGCGCCCGCGCCCGGACCATATTGGAAAGCCTATGAGCGACCCTATCGACCGCGCCGGTCTGAAACCCCGGTTCTGGGAAACAAAACCGCTGGCCAAGCTGAACCCGAAGGAATGGGAAGCGCTCTGCGATGGCTGCGGCAAATGCTGCCTCAACAAGCTGGAGGATGCCGACACCGGCGAGGTCGCCCTCACCCGCGTCTCCTGCCGCCTGCTGGATTGCGACAGCTGCCGCTGCTCGCAATATGAGATCCGCCACCAGTTTGTGCAGGAATGCATTACGCTGATGCCTTCCGATCTGGGCACTCACGCCTACTGGATGCCGGAAACCTGCGCCTACCGGCGCCTGTGGAAGGGAGACAAGCTCCCTGAATGGCACCCGCTGCTGACCGGCACCCACGAAAGCGTCCATGCGGCAGGCGTTTCGGTGCGCGGCTGGGCCGTGCCGGAATTTGAGGTGAACGAGGAAGACTGGGAAGACCACATCATCGAAGAGCCGGTCTGACCCTGCCAGCGCTTTGCGCCCTGTCAAGGCCGGGCGCACCACCTGTCCGCGCACCTATCCGGCACTCGTGCACAAGGCCT
>CAJXHQ010000081.1 GCA_913054485.1 uncultured Paracoccaceae bacterium | reverse complement strand
AACTGTCGGGTCTGGATACCTCCAACCTGACCGGTCACCTGGCGGCCTGGAACTACTTCCAGTCGGCCGACACCGAGGCCAACGAGGCCTTTGTTGCCAAGTGGAAGGAAACCATGGGCGAAGAGCGGGTCACCAATGACCCGATGGAAGCCCATTACATCGGTTTCAACATGTGGGTGAACGCTGCCACGGCTGCGGGCTCCACTGAAGTGGATGCCGTCCGCACTGCCATGTACGGCCAGGAGTTCCCGAACCTGACCGGCGGCACCGCCGTGATGCTGCCGAACCACCATCTGGCCAAGCCGGTGCTGATCGGCGAGATCCAGGATGACGGCCAGTTCGACATCATCAGCCAGACCGCAGAAGTGGCGGGCGACGCCTGGACCGACTTCCTGCCGGAAAGCGCGGTGCTGAAGTCCGATTGGAAAGAGCTGGGCTGCGGCATGTACAACACCCAGACTGCGACCTGCGTGCAAACGCTGTCGAACTACTGATCGCCCTTGCGATCCAGGGAGGGGCCTTATGCGGCCCTTCCCGCTCTTAGGGACACCCGAACAAATGCTGCGACTGATCATGGCCGGCCTGATGCTGCTGGCGCTGCCCTTTGCCGTGTCTGCGCAAGAGGGGCCGATGCAAGCCCTTCTGCAGGACCACGCAGAGATTATCGTCAAGAACTCCCGCAAGACCATCGGGCCGGCCATCGACGCTGTCGCCGCCAGCGGGTTGCCGCAGGCGCAGGATGTGCTGCAGGCTTGGCAGGCGAAAGAGATCTGGCAGCGTAAATCCGACGGGCTGTTCTTCCGCGGTGAGAAACTGGACAGCAAGACCTACCGGCTGCTGGACTTTGACTCCGGCGCAGATACCGGCACTTTCCCGAAAAATGAGCTGAAACAGATCAAACCCAACAGCGGCATCCGCGCGCTGATCGGCACCGCGCTGGTGCAGTTCCAGCTGACCGACCCGGACCCGGCGCGGCGCAGCGCCGCGCTGACCTCGCTGGAGCGCGACCCGGAGGCAGCAGCGCTTGCGCCTCTGCGGGCCTCCATCGACGGCGAAGACGATGCGGCGCTGAAAGCGCGCAAACTCCGGCTGGAACGGTTGCTGACCATGGCCTTTGGGCAGGGCGACGCCGAACGTGTTGCGGCGATCCGGTCCATGTCCGGCGACCTCAGCGTGGATGTGCGCGCTACATTGAACCCGCTTGTCACCAGCACCCGCAGGGCGTTTGCAGGCGCGCTGCCGCGGGATGTGAACATCGCCAAGGCTCTGAAACCCGGCAGCGAGGGGTTCACACAGGCAGACGCCTATGCACTGCTTGTCACCCAGTCGCGCGCCCCGGCGCAGGTCACGGCGGCAGAGGTTCGCGATGCGCTGGCGCAGAATATCAGCGGCGGTCGCGCGGGCGGCATTCCGGTGGCGCAGCTCAGCGATCCGGCGCGGCGGCTGGAGGCCTATGATGTACTGGCCGAAGGCGGGCTGGCCCCGCCCCGCGTCAGCCCCCGGCAGAAGGCCGAGGCCATTGCCGCGCACAGTTTTGCCGATGTCTACACTGAACCCTCGGCTGCGGTTACCGCGGCGGCGGAACAGGCGCTTAAAGGCATCTCAACCCGTGTCGCCGTAAGCCAGGCGGCAGATCTGACACTGGATGCGCTGTCGCTGGCCTCGATCTATTTCCTGGCGGCCATCGGCCTTGCCATCACATTTGGCGTAATGGGGGTGATCAACATGGCCCATGGCGAGTTCATCATGATGGGCGCCTATACCGGCTACGTGGTGCAGCAGATCATTCCCAATCATACGCTGTCGATCATTGTTGCGATCCCAATGGCCTTTGCGGTCACCTTTGCCGCCGGTGTGGCATTGGAACGCCTGGTGATCCGCTGGCTGTATAACCGCCCGCTGGAGACCTTGCTGGCCACTTTCGGCATCTCCATCGCGCTGCAGCAGCTGGCCAAGAACATCTTCGGCACCCAGGCGCGTCCGCTGACCTCTCCCGGCTGGCTGGACGGGGCATGGGTGGTCAATGACGTGATCTCGATCAGCTATATCCGCATTGCAATCTTCGTGCTGGCGCTGATTTTCCTGGGCGTTTTCCTGTTCATCATGAACCGCACCCGGCTGGGGCTTGAAACCCGTGCGGTGACCCAGAACCGGCGTATGGCGGCCTCCATGGGGATCAACCCGGACAAGGTGAACATGCTGACCTTCGGCATCGGATCCGGCATCGCGGGCATTGCCGGCGTGGCCATCGGGCTCTTTGCCAAGGTCACCTCCGAGCTTGGATCG
This sequence comes from uncultured Paracoccaceae bacterium, assembly GCA_913054485.1. GTDB lineage: Bacteria > Pseudomonadota > Alphaproteobacteria > Rhodobacterales > Rhodobacteraceae > FREY01. The sequence continues at coordinate 7,053 of CAJXHQ010000081.1, read as the reverse complement.
GACTATATCGTGCAGAGCTTCATGACCGTGGTTGTCGGCGGTGTCGGCAATATCTGGGGCACCCTCGCGGGGGCCGCGATGATCGGCTTCTTCCAGAAAGGCATCGAATGGCTGAACCCCTCCAACACGCTGGCGGCGCAGACCTATATGATCATCTTCATCATACTGTTCATCCAGTTCCGGCCGCGCGGCATTGTTGCGCTCCGGGGCCGTGCGGCGGGGGATTGATCTGATGCAGAAAACCTTTGTTTCCCGTAACCCCTCGGTGCTGATCTTCCTCGCCGCGCTGGGCCTGTTCACCCTCTTTGTGACCATTGGCTCTGAAGCGGTGGGCACCGGGCTGATCTCCACCTCCTTTGTTAAAACCCTCGGAAAGACGCTGTGCCTGTGCCTGGCTGCGCTGGCGATGGATCTGGTCTGGGGCTACTGCGGCATCCTCAGCCTTGGCCATTTCGCCTTCTTCGGCCTCGGCGGTTACATGGTCGGCATGTGGCTGATGTACGAACGCACCCGCGATATCGTGACCGGCGCGCTGGCCGAAGCGCCGATCCCGCCGACCGATCAGGAGATAGTGGATGCCATCGGCACGCAGATCTTCGGCGTGGTGGGCTCAAACGAATTCCCGCTGATCTGGAGCTTGGCCGACAGCCTTGTGCTGCAGCTGATGCTGGTGGTGCTGGTGCCGGGCCTGCTGGCGCTGGTCTTTGGCTGGCTGGCCTTCCGCAGCAGGGTGACAGGCGTGTACCTGTCGATCCTCACACAGGCGATGACGCTGGCACTGGCGCTGTATCTTTTTCAGAACGACAGCGGCTTGCGCGGCAATAACGGGCTGTCCGGCCTGCAGAACATTCCGGGGCTGGAGACGGTGCCGCAATCGGTGCTCTCGGTCTGGTTCCTCTGGGCCTCGGCGCTGGCACTGGCGCTGGGCTATTTGCTGGCGGTCTTCATCACTGAAGGCAAGTTCGGCTCGGTCATACGCGGCATCCGCGATGACGAGGCGCGGGTGCGCTTTCTCGGCTACCCGGTAGAGGCCTATAAGCTGGTGATCTTCGCCGCCACCGCCTGTATCGCGGGCATTGCCGGCGCGCTGTACTACCCGCAGGCAGGCATCATCAACCCGGCCGAGATCGCCCCCATCGCCTCCATCTACCTCGCGGTCTGGGTCGCCATCGGCGGGCGCGGCCGGCTGTACGGTGCGGTGATCGGCGCGGCTTTTGTCAGCCTGGTGTCGAGCTGGTTCACCGGCGGCCAGGCCCCGGATCTGCCGCTGGGCTTCTACACTGTCAAATGGGTCGACTGGTGGCTGGTGCTGCTGGGCCTGTCCTTTGTACTGGTCACGCTCTTTGCCCCCAAGGGGCTGGGCGGGCTTGTTGATCTGTGGACCAACCGGCGCAGCCCGGACCGTCACGGTGCCGATCTTGGCCCCGGTCCCGGTGCGCTGCGCGAACAGGAGGCGGCAGAATGAACACCCTGCTGGAAGTCTCAGGCGTCTCCGTCAGCTTTGACGGGTTCAAGGCGATCAACAACCTCAGCTTTGCCATCGGTTCTGCCGAAATGCGCGCCATTATCGGACCCAACGGGGCGGGCAAGACCACTTTCATGGACATCGTGACCGGCAAGACCAAACCGGACGCGGGCCGGGTGACCTGGGCCGAAAAGGGCCAGTCGCTGCTGGGCCTGTCCGAAGCCCGCATCGCCCGCGAAGGCATCGGCCGCAAGTTTCAGAAACCCACCGTTTTCGAGGACCAGAGCGTGCAGGACAACCTGCTGATGGCGCTTAAAAACAACCGCAGCCCCTTTGCGGTTTTGTTCTACCGTCCCGCCCGCGCCCATCTGGCCCGGGTGGAGGAGCTGGCCGAGACGATTGGCCTGCAGGACCAGCTGGCGCGCAAATCAGGCGAGCTGAGCCATGGACAGAAGCAATGGCTGGAGATCGGCATGCTTCTGGCGCAGGAGCCGCAGCTCTTGCTGGTGGATGAACCCGCAGCAGGCATGACCCCTGCGGAGCGCGAGCATACCACGGCGATCCTGGTGGAAGCCGCCAAGACCCGCGCGGTGGTGGTGGTGGAACATGACATGGAGTTTGTCCGCCGCCTCGACTGCCGGGTCACAGTTCTGCACGAAGGATCGGTTCTGGCCGAGGGCAGCCTGGACCACGTGACAAAAAATCCCGACGTCATCGACGTCTACCTGGGGCGCTGAACATGCTGAAGATTGATGATCTGTCCCTGCACTACGGGCATTCGCTGATCCTCGACGGGATCTCGATGGAGGCGCGCACCGGTGAGATCACCTGTGTGATGGGCACCAATGGCGTCGGCAAGACCAGCCTGATGAAGGCCATCTCCGGCAGCCATCCGCGCTCTGGCGGTCAAGTCGCGCTGGACGGCGAAGAACTGGGAAAACTGCCCGCACATGCGCTGGCGGCCAAGGGGATTGCCTATGTGCCGCAGGGGCGCGAGATCTTCCCGCTGATGACTGTGCGCGAGAACCTGGAAACCGGGTTCAGCTGCCTGGCACCGGCGGAGCACCGCATTCCCGAGGAGATCTTCGAAATGTTCCCGGTGCTGAAAAAAATGCAGCACCGCCGGGGCGGCGACCTGTCGGGCGGCCAGCAGCAGCAGCTGGCGATTGCCCGTGCGCTGATCACCCGGCCCAAGCTTCTGTTGCTGGACGAGCCGACCGAAGGCATCCAGCCCAATATCATCCAGCAGATCGGAGAGGTCATCCGCCATCTGCGCGATGAGGGCCGCATGGCCATAGTCCTGGTCGAGCAGTATTTCAGCTTCGCCTATGATCTCGGCGATAGTTTCCTGGCCCTGCGGCGCGGGCAAGTGCTGCTGTCGGGTCGCAAAGACAGTGTTCCAAAGCCGGAGCTGCTTGCTTCCGTTTCCGTATAGCAGCAGGCGGTGGCTTGCCCTGGCTTTCAGACTGCTGTCCGCCCAGGCGGCCCTGAACTTGCTTTTCCGGCCTCAGGTTTTTGGCGGAGGGGTCGCGCCGGGCGCCCCCAGTTTCAAAGCCGCTTCACGGCCGCCGTACCGGGCAATCATTGCAGCCTGGTCAGCAAAAGCCTGCGCATCAGCCGCTTCCGGGTCGCAGATACTGCGCAGGGCAGCCTCCATTTCGGCCAGTGTCCCGGCATATTCGGGGCGATCAGCGAGATCGGTCAACTCCTCCGGGTCGGTGTCCAGGTCGAAGAGTTCCGGCGGGAAACCCACGTAATAGTGGAACTTCCAGCGGCCTTTGCGCAGCATGAAGCCACCGGAGACAGCACCGGCCGCGTGGTATTCGCTGAAGACCGGGCGTTCAGCGTCCGCCGGGGCGGCGGCTATCCCGTTCAGGCAGCGGGTGCCTTCGGCGGCGTCGATGCCGGTTCCGAAATGTGTCGCAATGGTCTTTGACAGGTCCAGCAGGCTGACCGGTGTGTCGCAGGTTCCCTGGCGCACTCCGGGTCCGGCCATGATCATCGGCACCTCGACGCTTTCCCGGTAGAAGTTGGACTTCCCCCAAAGACCGCGTGCACCGGCATTGTCGCCGTGGTCCGACGTATAGATCACCGTGGTGTTTTCCAGCAGGCCCGCGCTGTCCAAAGCGCCCATGATCTGCCCGACATTATGGTCCAGCCAGCTGCACAGCCCGTAGTAGGCGGACAAGGCCACCTGGCGTTCCTTCGCGGAAGCGAAGCTTGCTTCGGTGTCCATCATGGCGTTCTGCTTCTCGACCCAAGGGTGGCGCTGATACCCGGCAGCGGGGTGCAGCTTCACCTCAGGCAGATCACCCGCGGGGTAGAGATCAAAGAATTCCTGCGGCGCGACCAGCGGGAAATGCGGCGCCACCAGCCCGACATAGAGGCACCAGGGCTGATCCGCCCCCGCCGCGCCACGCGCTGCGAGCCAATCTTTGGCCCGGTCGGTGACCGAAGCATCATAGTCGGTGTATTTCGAGGTGCCCGGGCCGATATGCTCTCCCAGCATCCGCCCCTTTGGGCTGATGCGCTGTTCTTCGCCGCGGATCGAGGCCCAGACCATACCGACGCCCTGTGCGACGTGCATCGGGATATGCTGGGCATCAAAACCGGAGGGATCGTTGGCATCGCGGTAATGCAGCTTACCGATCGATTCTACCGGCACGCCTTGGTCTTGCAGGGCATGACCCCAGCCCCGGACCTCTCCGGTGTAGGGCATGGCATTGTCCCAGAGCCGGGTCTGGTGCGGGTACTGCCCGGTGGCAAAGCCCGCCCGCGCCGGGACGCAAATCGGCGACGGCGTATAGGCGTTGGTGAAGCGGGTGCCGCGGGCGGCCAGCGCGTCCAGGTTCGGGGTCTGCACAAAAGGGTGCCCGACACAGCCCATGGCGCGGGCCTGGTGCTCGTCGGACATCAGGATCAGCAGGTTCGAGGTCATCTCTGGGTGCCGCCTTCCGTAAGTGCAGCTTCAATTCTGTCCAGCGCGGCAAAGAGATCTTCCCGCTGCTGCCTGCTCAAGGAAGCCAGCAGAATCTGTTGGCGGCCGCGCATATGGGGCAGGGCTTTTTCGAAGGCCGCGCGTCCGGTCCCGGTCATCGCCAGCAGGATCTGACGCTGATCCGTTTCGTTTGCCTTTGAGGTGAGCAGACCATTCTGGAGCATGGTCTTCACCGCCCGGCTCAGTTGTGCCTTGTCAAATTTGGTTTCCCGGACCAGCTGGGCAAGATTGGCCTCCCCCCTCAGGTCCAGCAGCACGAGGATGCGCCATTGTGTCAGCGTCAATCCGCCGTTTTCTTTCAGTATTCTAGTGGCTTGTGCATTCAGCCGGGCCTGCAGCCGTGCCAGCCGGTAGGTGATCATTTCATCCAGAACAAGCTGGCGATCCTGTTTTTCTGCTGGTGAGCTGTCCGGCATTCTGTCCTCCGTGATCGCTGAGACGTTGGCACAGCAGAGTTGATCGGTCAACTTTTTAGTTGACGCGTCAACTTTCTGCTCCGTAAGCTGCTCCGGGACTGATCCAGGGAGGAAAAGCCGCATGAAACGTTTCGTCAAATCCACTGTTGCCGTGATTGGCATGGCAATTATGACCACAGGGGCTTTTGCCGCCGACTGGACCCCGCCGGGGCCGATCAAGCTGATGATCGCCTTCAATGCGGGCGGTGGTGCTGATACCCAGGCCCGTTTGATCGCTGAAGAGCTGGAAGCCAAATTGGGATGGAAATTCATTCCCGAGCAGGTGACCGGCAAAGGCGGCGTAAATCTGCTGGCTGCGCTGCGGAACGCCCCCAACGATGGCACGGCCATTGGTATGGTTGTGACGGAATCGCTTGGCTACAATCTAGCTGCCGCCAATGCTGGCATGACCCCGGCCGATTTTACCGGCCTGTCCACTACCGCCGGTTTCCAGATGGGCATCGTGTCGCTGTCCTCCAAAGGCTGGACAAGCTTTGCCGATGTTGTCGCCGCTTCCAAGGGCGGTGAATCTCTGAGGTTCGGCACGATGAGCCCGAAGCTGGCTGATCTTGCATATCTCCTGGGCGAGGCGCAGGGCATTGATCTCAATATCGTGTCGGTCAAAGGCGGCAAGGCGGTCATGAATGGCGTTAATGCCGGCGACTTGGACCTGGGCTTCATGGCCGGGATACAGGCCAAGGGTGTGGCTTCGGGGGATCTGGTAAACCTGGCCTCGGCGCTGTCCGGTGCGTTGGAGCAGACCCCGGATGCTCCGACCATGGCCGATCTTGGCGTGCCGTATAACGCCGATGGCTACTTTGTCTTTGCGGGTCCGGCCGGGATGCCGGAAGATGCCCGCACCGCCCTGGCCGAAGCCATCGGCGCGGTTGCTGGCGATGAAACCACCAAGGCCGGCGGTATGATCAAGAAAGCCTTTGGCGGGGCGTCGCTGATCCAGGGCGCCGATCTGGACAGGCTTCTGGCCGATAGTTTCACCGGAGCCGGAGAGCTGATGAGAGCGGCTTCCGAATAAGCTTCACTTCCAATAGGCAGGCCCCGCGGGGTCTGCCCGTCCGAGAGCAGTGCCATGATGCCCCATTCCCGATCCAACCTCATTCTGGGGCTGTGCTGTGCCGCCTTTGCCGCCCTTGTGGCCTTTGTCTGGATTCCGCTGGACGTGGACACTGGCCTAATCGAAAAAGTCCGCCGCCAGCTGGTGATCGGCGACGCGCTGGCGCCAATGGTTGCAGCCGCCTTCATCGGCATCGGCGGGCTGCTATTGGCGGTCTTTGAACGGCGTGCCCCCGGTCAGCCGGCGGTGCGCCTGGCCGACCTGGCCTTTGTGGGCATCGCGCTGGCGGTACTGGTAACCGGCTTCCTGATCATGCTCTATGCGGGGCCGGCGGCCGTGGCTGTGTTTGGCGGCGATGCCGAATACCGGCTGCTGCGCGACACGGCGCCATGGAAATACATCGGTTTCTTTCTTGGCGGTGTCTTTATCATCACCGGGCTTATCACCCAGGCTGAGAACAGATTCCGCCTGCGCAACCTGTGCATCGCCGCGGCCGTTACCCTGGTGCTGATCCTGATCTACGACGTGCCGTTTGATGATCTGCTGCTGCCGCCGAACGGAGACGTGTAATGGGCGTTCTTGACTATATCTGGATGGGCGCTCTGGCGGTGTTCCAGGGGCCTGAGATGTTCGCGTTCTTCGGGGTGGGCATTCCGGTTACCCCGGTGATGATCCTCTTGGGGTTCCTGCTGGGTATCATGGTGGGGGCAACGCCGGGCATGGCCGGGCCGATCGCTATGGCGATTGCCTTGCCGATCCTGATCTCCATTTTCGGCTATCACGAAAGCGCACTTCTGCCGGTCATGGGTTTCCTCATTGGTATCATGAAAGGCTCTACCATTGGCGGCGCGGTGCCGGCGATCCTGTTCAATACGCCCGGCACGCCCGACGCATATATGACCACGCTGGACGGCTACCCGATGGCGCAGCGCGGCAAGGCGCGCAAAGCCCTGCGGGTGGCTCATTTGTCCTCTGTCACCGGCGACACCTTCTCGGATCTCGTGCTGTTTGTCTGCGCGCCCTTCCTGGCCATCATGGTCGAAGCCTACCTTGACCTGCCGGA
>CAJXHQ010000080.1 GCA_913054485.1 uncultured Paracoccaceae bacterium | reverse complement strand
CTGGCGGGGGTTTTTCTTTGCTCTGTCTGAAAAATCAAGCGCAAGCGCTTGTGCCCTTTAAAATCACCTTTGTCAACCCCTATCTCGACTGGAAGCGGCCGACGTGAGGCACCGGTCGCCGGAATGAGGAAAGGTAAGGACACCCATGAGCAACACAGTCACCACGACCATCAAGATCAACGAGCTTGATGCAGCCAGCGCGAAGCTGGCGACCATTGGCGCAAACGTCGGCGCGATGCAGCGGAAATTCACCGCAGCGCAACGCAAGATCAACCGCGCCATGAACGACATCGCCACGACCGGCGCTGGTATGACCGCAGCCATCACGATGCCATTTGCGCGCGGTATGAGTGCGGCCCTCGACAGTATCGAAGACTTTGAGACAAACACCGCCCGACTGGCGAACGCCTTCGACGCGCCGCTAAAACAAATGGCGGTGTTTCAAAAGCAGGCCCTGGACCTTGCGCCAGTGACTCCATTTGGCGCCGGGCAGATTGTCGGTGCGCAGCTCGAACTGAAGATGGCGGGCTTTTCTCAGGATGAGATTCTGAAGGGCGTGCCGGACGTTCTGAACTTTGCCACAATGGCAGAAATCACCGTGCCTGAGGCGGCGCAGCTGGGGTCGGACGTCCTGCGAGGCTTTGGCGCTGAGGTCGGCGAGCTGGGCAGTATTCTGGACATGGCAGGCAAGGCGGCCACGCTGTCAAACCAAAGCGCGCTGCAATTCATGCAAGGCCTTGTTCGCGCCGCGCCGATTGCCAAAGCGGCAGGGATTCCGCTTGATGACCTGATGGCGCAGCTTGCCACTTTGGCAGACGCTGGCTTTAAGGCGAGCGAAGGCGGCAACGCCCTGCGCACCATCCTTCTGCGCCTCGCTGCACCGACGGCTGCGGCTCAGCGCCAGTTTGAGCGCCTTGGTATCAACATCGCCAACTTCGGTGCGGGCAAGCTTTCCGCCGATGGAATCCTCTCCACGCTCAAGAGCACTGGTGCCGTCACCATCAAAGAGTCCGAACGCATCCGCGCCAAGGTGGAGGCGGCATTGAGCGCGCCGCTGCCGGAGGGCGTGACACGCCAGCAGATGCTGAATTCCGAGATCGCCGGCGCGCTCGGCGCGGACAGTAAGCAATCCGAGATGATCGCAAGCGCGCTGGCCGAGGCTGTCGGCAACAGTGTCTCAGGGCTGGACTACACCGGCCTGTTGCAAGCCATCAAGACGAACGCGGAATCTCTCGGCCTCGATCCGCTCCCGGTCATTAAAGACATCGCCGGCGTGATGCGCGCGGCACAATTCACCGCATTGGCAAACGGCGCCAGCAACATCGGGACGCTGTCCAAGGACATCCTCGATTCCGCTGGCATGTCGGACCGTGCGGCGGAGCGACTGATGGAGACAACCGGCGGCCTTCGCAATGCCTTCAAATCCGTTCGTGAGGTCGCGTCGGTGGAGATCGGCGAGGCCGGGCTAAAGGATACGTTTAAGGGAATCTTGGAGAGCGCGATCACCGTCCTGAACGCTTTCCGCGCCCTGCCGGAGCCGACGCAAAAGCTGATCGTCTCGACGGCTGCAATCGCCGCCGCTGCGGGTCCTGCAATGCTCGGAATCGCTCTGCTGGGCAAGGCGGCTCTGTTCGCACTCACCCCGTTCAAATTGCTGGCCTCGGGTGCCCTGGCGGCTATCGGCGCTATTGGCGGCCTCCTGTCGCCTGTCGGGCTTCTGGTGGCCGGCCTCGGGACGCTGACCGCTTTCGCCGGGGTGAAGCTGTTCGGGGGTCTGTTCGATAGCATCGAGAACTTCGGCCCGCTGCAGGATGTGCTCAGCCGTATCGGTGACGGCATGAAGTTGATCAAGGCCGGCTGGTCAGAAGGCGATGGCGCCAAGGTCGGCCTGGGCGTCAAGGTGATCAAGTCGCAGTTGGATGACCTCACTGCCGGTGTCTGGGATGCCACTAAGGCGTGGGCTTCCGGGGCGTTCGGCGAGGCAGGCGCTCGCACCATGGACGCGCTGGCTGGCACAATGGCAAACCTCGGCAAAATCGCCAGCAATCTCTGGGGTGCACTCAAGTCCGCCGCTGGCGGCATCGCTGAGTTTTTTGGCCTGGTAGGCCCAGGCGACGGTCAGAACTGGGCGGCCGTGACTGCATCTATCGCAGAACTGGCGGAGCGCGTGACCGGTTGGTTCGCTGACAAATCCGGCAGCAAGTGGTTCGCCGGCCTCACCGCTGGCGCGCTCCTGTTCCGCAAGACTCTGATGAAGCTGCTTGGCCTCGGCATGGGCAAGCTGATGACTCGCCTGTTCCCGAAGGGCGCAGCCTTTGCCGCTGGCCGTCTGGCTGGTCTCTCCTGGAAACGCGGCTTCGACGCAGCGGCGCGGGGCAGGGCACGCATCACCGGAGCAGGCGGTCGCATCGCAGCCGCTGGTGCCAACGCGGCAATGATGGGCGGCATGTACGGCGGAGCAGCCGCGAGCGTGGGCAAGTCCCGATTCGGCAAGCTGGGCGCTATGCTGGCGCGACTCATTCCCGGTTCCGGCTTCCTCGGCAAGATGCTGCGGTTCAGCGGCAAGGCCGTGAAGTTCCTGTTCAAAGGCATGTTGCGGATCATTCCCGGCCTCGGCTGGGGGCTCTTTGCGCTGGATATTGCGCGGTTTTTCTTCCCGCAGATCGACACCGCGTTGGCGAACGTCTGGGCGAAGCTGAAGCCGATCCTCGCCGCAGGCTGGCAGAAGGCGCTGGCAGCTGGTGCCGCGGTAAGCAAAGCGGCCAAGGGCTTCGGGCGCAGCATCTTCTCGTTCTTCACCACCACAATCCCGGCGTGGGTCAAGGCCACGGGTGCGTGGTTCGGTCGCCAGTATGAGGCCGCCATTGCCAAGGCTATGACCGCCGGGCAGTGGCTCGCTGACGCGGTGCAGGCTCTGCTGGATAGCATCTCTCAGTTCTTCAGCGATGGCTTTGCTGAGGCGCTGGAAATCGGCGAGGAGGTCATTGGCAAGATCACCACCAAGTTCGAAGAGATTGGCACGCGCATCGTCGAGGCCATCAAGAAACCCTTTGCGGATCTGGGCGCGTGGATCGCTGAACAGATCCCGGACTGGATGATCCCCGATGGTGCGCCTGAAGGCGAGGCGGGGAACAATCCGAGAAGCGGCCGCGCCAAGCCGGCGGAACGCGGTGCCGCCGCCATTGCCGTGCCCGGAGCTGCCGTGACGTCCCCGGTTCCGGTGTCGGTAATGAACGCAGTCGAGGTGGCTGGTCTCGGCGAGCAGATCGCCAGCGCGGTTGCTCTCGATGTGCCTCAGTCGGCTCTTCTGGATATTATCCGCAGAAAGACTGCGGAAGGCCACGATAACGGCATGACCATCTTCCGCGGAGAGGGTCTGGGCCAGCCTATGCCGGAGGCGTTCGACGAGGCAGGGCCTAGCACTGATGCAAAGCAGGACGCTTTCCTCAGCAGGCTCGGCGACAGCATTGTCGGCGCTCTGAAGGAAAGCGGCATCATCAATGCCGAGGCCAAGATCGACGTCAACCTCCGCCTGCCGAGGGGCGCTGCGGCAACTGGTATCACCAACTCCGGCCCCGGTCTCGCTGTTCAACTAAACGCCGGCCTCGATCCTCTGGCTCCCGTCTGAAGTAAGCCCCCACCTGCACCTTGATAGCCCCGGCCTAACCGCTGGGGCTTTTTTGCACTGAGCGGCGCCGTGCGCACTGTGCAGAAGGCGGCTCGCTGAGCGGCTCGCTGGCCCCGTTGCCGAGGGCAGGGCGGCCATCCACCCCCGCGCAGCCCCAGCGGGCCTCCTACCCCCTCCCCTGGGGGCGTCAGATGCGAAAAGGGTCCTCTGGAGGGGTTCACAGCCCCCACGGGGCCGCCGCTCCCGGAAGTTTGAAAGTTTTTTGGGTGCAGACCTGCCTCACATTGGAACAGTTCGTTCACTTTTCACCCTCCGAGACATTTGGTTGCACTTGTAACCATATGTTCCAAGCACCAGATGAGAGTGCAGGAAATCAAACCCTTAGAGGCAACCCATGGCAGCGAATTTCGCGATCAACGGCGCGACCTGCCGGTCGGCACGGGCGGTGCTCGGCTGGTCGGCTGAGACCTTGGCGGATCGGGCCGGTGTGAGCCGCACGACCGTCTGGCGCGTGGAGAAAGACCCGGCGCAGATACAGCGCGGCCCCGTCGCGCTGGCCCTTCTGGTCGCGTTCAATACCGCCGGGATCGACTTCCTGACACCGGGTGAAGTTGTGCCTGAGCGGGTGATCGCTGCCATTGCTGAGAGGCAGGTCGGGGGCAAAAACTGGTGAAGGCTAAGATTACCATCGGTGTGGATGGCAAGGTTCGTCTCGCTGATGGCCGTGAGTTGATAAAGAAGAACGACGCCGCGAAACTGTTACAGGTTTCGCGCGAGACCTTTTCGCGCATGTCCCGTGGCTCGGCTGACATCACCGACCTTTTCCCCGAATTCAAGACTCGCATGGTCCTTTTGGATGAGGTTGAGGCTCTGAAAGCCGCGCGCGAAGAGAAAGAGGCCTCTGGTACCGAGGAAGCGCGGGCTGCCACTGCGAAGCGTGCCCGAAAATATGCTGACATCACCAAGGCGCACGGCAAGGTCGCGGCCATGATCGACGGCCTGCTGTTGACGCAGGATCTGGTGGCCGCTGTGGCGATCATCACGACTCATGTGGATGCCCTGCGCGCATGGGAGCCGGATTTCCTGCCAATCCTGCAGCATGGTGGGGATGAGCGCTTTCGAAATGAGCTTGCGGACGTGCTGGACGGCGCCGGAGAAGAGCTTGCAAAACTAGTGCCAAAGATGCGCGGCGAGCCGGTCGAGGGGCTGCTGGAATTGGGCGAACGCCCTCCGGCTGATGACTTTCCGACCGTGAAATCCGCTATGATCCTGATCGACATCCTGAAGACGCAGCAGACTCAGCTGGAGGCAGCGGAGCAAGATCGGCAGGTGACGCCCGCAGTGACGGCGCGCTTCAAGCTGGGCACTGCCGCAGCGTGGACGCTGGCGCAGCTGGAGAACATCCGACTTCGGCTCATCCCGTATGTCGCCAAGGCTGAACGCCCAGCGCTGCGGAAGGGAATGCGCACCGCAATCCATGCACTGCGGGAGGCTGTTCTGGAGGATATGGAACCAGGCCCGCTGCGTGGTGAGTGGGATTTGAAATTCTCGCCGCCATCCGACCTGTCTGGCTCTGAGTGGGTCGAGACCTACCGTGTCCTGCCGCCCGAAGCCGCCGAGCCGGGGCCGATGAAGCTGGACAAGACTCCGGTGTTCCGCGAGATCCTGGATTGCCTGACCTCGGATGAGACATCGGAGGTCACTGCCATGGTGGCGGCACAGTGCGGAAAATCGGAATTCCTCAACTCAGCGGCTGCCATCTTTGCGGCTCGCGAGCCGTCCGCGCAGCTTCTGGTGCAGCCAAACCTTGAGCAAGCTGAGGGCTATGTCAGGGAGCGCATACGGCCCATGTTCGACCTGACTCCAGAGCTGGCGTCGCGCATCGAGGAGGTGGATTCGAACATCAAAGGCAAGAGTGTGCAGCAGGCGCGGACCCTGCAGTATGCCGGCGGTCAGATCAACGCCGTCGGAGCCAACGCGCCGGCCTCGTTGGCAAGCCGAGCTGTAAAAGTGCTCCTGTGCGATGAAATCGACCGTTGGCCGCTGACGATAGGCGTTGAAGGAGACCCGGTCGCACTTGTGCGGCGGCGGACGCAGACCTTCGAAAGCGCGGGTCGCCGCATTCTGATGGTGTCGACCCCGACCGTATCGGGGACCAGCAAGATCGAAACGGCGTTCAATGCCGGGACGCAAGAGCGCTGGCATGTCCCATGCCCGTATGGGTGCGGCGAAGAACATATCCCGTCTCCCGACTATCTGAAGTGGGAGGTAGATGAGCAAGGGAAGGGCCTGCCAGAGACCGCGGTTTACGTCATGCCGTGCTGTGGATGCATTGTCGACTCTGACGCCCAGCGCATGGACATGATCCGGACCGGTCACTGGGTCGCGGAGAACCCGCGCGTCGGCCTGCAGCATCGTTCCTTCCAGGCCTGCGGGCTTGTGTCCGGCTTCACCTCTCATACTGAGATGGCCCGCGAACTGATCGCCGCTGAATCTGACCCGCTGGCCCAGCGCGCGGTGCGAAATACGATCTACGGCGAGCCTTATGTGGATACCGCCAACAACGTCGATGAAGACGGCGTGATCAACCGGATTGAATCCTTCAGCCTGGACAACATCCCGCCCGAGGTCGCTCTGATCACTGTCGGCGCAGATGTGCAGGCGGACAGGATCGAGTCCGTTTGGCATGGCTGGGATGAGGGAAACCGCATGTACGTGCTCGGGCATCGGATCACCTTTGGCAGCCCTGAAGATGGCGCGACGTGGGATCAATTCGAGGAACTGATTCAGCGCGAGTGGCAACACCCATACGGCGGAACGATCATGGCCTCGGCTGTGGCGATTGACAGCGGCTACAGCACGGCAAACGTTGCCCGGTTCTGCGCTGGGCGTCGGTATGGTCCGCTGCGCTTTGCCATCAAGGGGCAAGGTGGCGAGGGCGTGCCGATCTGGAAGATCTCAACCAGCAAGACGTCACATGCCGCGAAGGCATCCACGACGCTTCACAATGTCGGGACTCATCAGTGCAAGAGCGCAATTATGCACGCACTCCAGAAACCTGTCGCGGCTGGCGGTGACGACGTGGCCCCCGGCGCGGTGCGTATTGGGGATATTGAAACGCACGTCTCCAGGGTCGAGTTCGTTCATCAGCTCTTGTCTGAGGCTCGCGCCGTAAAAGTGAAGGTGGATGGGACGCAGGTCGTGTCATGGGTGCGGAAGGCTAACCGCCGCGCTGAGATCCTCGACGCGACCGTCTATAGTTACGCTGTGTTCTACGGCGTGTTTGCTCATACGGCGAACTGGGAGAAGCGCCGCGAGGCCCTGCGCCCAGCGCCCGATGAGCCGGATGAATCCACATGGGCACCCATGCCGACCGGCGACACCGCCACCACATCCGCATCCACCCCAGCCAGCGCCAGTGGATACGATCCCAACGCCTGGGGTAGCTTCGGCTGAACCCCTGAAATGCACGCCCACCACCACCACATTGAGGCTGAGGCAGAGATAGAAGGATTACACCATGGCCGCAGGGCTTGCACTCGACACGCGGGAGCTGACCGATCTGCAGATCCACATGGAGACCGCCGCCCGCGGTATCCGTGACAAGGTCCTGGCGAGGTCCATCAACAAGGTGGCGGGGAAGGCCCGAACGAGTGCCAAGAGGCTGATCGCTCAAGAGTCCGGCTTCAAGTCCAGCACCGTCCATAAGGCGCTTACTCTGCGTCGGGCGAGCGCCTCCAGCCCGATGCCAGAGGCCACGATTACGGCATCCGGGCGATACCGCACGGTGAAGCATTTCAAGCCGCGCCCAGCGCTGTTGGAAGCTGGCGGCAGGTTCCGGGGTGCCAGCCCCTGGCGCGCCAGCCGCACCTACAAGAGTGCATTCGTCATCAGGGCCAAAGGCAGCGGTGAGTTGATCCCCGTTGTGCGCGCTGGAAAAGGCAGGAATAATCTCAAGCCCCTGTCGGGGCCCAGCATCGGCAAAGAGGCCAGCCGCGAATACATTCAAGGCCCCCTCATGGCGCAGATCCGCCGTGATCTGCCGCAGGAAACTAAGAGATACGCGACGTACCTGCTGAGCAAATGAGCCTTTCGGGTTGCCTGCGACTCTGTGCTACGCAGGGCAACAAATCACCAACCAAAGGCACCGGAGGGTCAGCACCCGCACCGTCTTCATCAGGAGACCGTGCGCCGTGCCGCACCCCCCCCCCCTCCCATCCTCAGCGATCCCGATTACATCCGCGAGCGAGCCGCCATCGCAGGCCTTGGTGATCCGTTCGCACTCACCCATGCTGAAATCCAAGCCGCTGCGGATGGTTTTCCATCGCTCGGAAAGTGGATGAAGGACGACGTCGCCTCCAATGACGCGGCGTTCTGCCGGGGGCTGCTGGATGAAGTGAAGCCGGCGAAGTCGCCGCCAAACGGACACTGGTCGCCTGCGCGGTTACAGTTTGCGGCGCTGGTGTTTGGGTCGCGCGCCGCGTTCAAGAAAGGCAATCTCGGCGCCTATAGCGCAGCCCGCAAGCGCGACGCCCTGGGCCAGATCTGTGCGCACATGACATGGAATGGCAACGTCCCCTGTACCGACGAAGCCCTTGCCGCCGAGGCGGCTGTCTCGGGCAGCGTCTTCGTGCAAGTCCTTGCGGCCATCCGTGACCTTAAGCCACCGCCGAGGTCGGCATGACCTTCGGCAAAAGAAACCTCGACGAAACTGGCTCGACAGGTGTGGCATGCAGAAAACAAAATGTACAAAATCCGAGGCAAATCCTGTAGACAACGCCTTACGCCCCCCTAACAAATGCCGTGCTCGCTAGCGACGCTGGTCTCAGGCTTGAAAACATCGGCGAAAATGGTCAATGTCCAGAAAACGCCAAGCTACTTGGGAAATATCGGTTCAAGGCTATCCGGGGATGGTACTTCTTTCGTGTGTCTTGATACTCGTGAACCGCGTTGGAAGGGCGTATCGTATTGCGTTACTAGTTGAAAAATAAAATAAAATCACTCAGGGATCGGGTCTACTATCCCTTCTGGGTAGCCATTGCCGGAGTTGTTATTGCTTTCGTAGTTGCTGACCGGCAAGGTCAATCCCTTCATCTTCAGAACATCCGTGCTGATGTGCATTAGTACGCCGCAAGCTTGCCAAAAATAGATGCCACAATAAGTCGCTGGACAGATTCTTACCGGAGAGAAATTGATCTTGAAGCCATACTATTCCTCGCCTCCCAATTTTCTACAGGTGGCCCGCATTCGATGGGCTATTGCCTTTTTCATTATTTGGGCGGCAATTCCAGCTGCGGCGATGAAATTTGAAACAGTTGAATGGCATAGCCACCCGGCAATTAGGGCGACTGGCCCGATCATCCCAGGAGACGCAGCGAAGTTCAAAACAGCATTACAAGAAGTGCCACCAGCCCCGCATGGCGTCCCAATCGTTTTACTCGATAGCCCAGGAGGTTCAGTTTCTGAAGCGCTGAAGATGTCCGAGTTTCTCGACACCAACCCTGCACACATGGTGATACCCAATGGTGCGAAATGTGCATCTGCCTGTGCGTCAATTCTGTTTATTGGCGGCACGTATCGAACAATGGAGCCCTTCGCCGCATTTGGACAACACTCCTGTTCAAGAAATGGCATCCAAAATCAGGACTGCAACGACATGCTCGCCGAACACGCCCTCAACAACGGTGTTTCGTATGGTAGCGTGGCTGCCTTCGTAACATACGTTCCTCCAGAGGACATTTTGTGGTTCTCACGTGAAGATCTCGATTGCTGGGGAGTTTCGCGTTATCCTTTTACGTCAGAAAGC
>CAJXHQ010000079.1 GCA_913054485.1 uncultured Paracoccaceae bacterium | reverse complement strand
CCGGAGTATTTTCAAAAAGTGAAGCTGCAGCCGCGTGCCGCCCTGGCCGGTGCACCTAGGTGCTGGCGCTCCGCAGCCTGCCGCGGAGCGGCGGTGTCAAAGGTGGCGGGCCAGCAGGGCAGCAAAATGGCGGTCGCCGGGATAGCCGAGAAGCCGGACGGCGTCCTGAGGGTCCACCCAGCGGGCTTCGTGGGTCTTTTCCAGCGGCGGGCCGAGACGGCGCAGCGGGCGGGCGACGTAGATGTGGCAAAGTTTTTCGGCCCAGAGATCATATTCCGGCATATAGGCAAACCGCCGGAAGGCACCGGCGCGGCGGGGTGCGGAGATGGACCAGCCGGTTTCCTCGTAGACCTCGCGGTGCAGCGCGGGAAGGGGTGATTCGCCCGGGTCGATGCCGCCGCCGGGCAGCTGCAGGTCGGGATGCGGATCATATTGAACAGTCAGAAGCAGTTTGCCGTCCCGCGGCAGCAGCGCATAGGCGCCGGGGCGGCGGGTATAGTTGCGGTCTTTCCGCGGCGGCTCTCCAAATCGTCTGATCACGGGTGCCCCCCTTTCATATGTCCTGATTTTGCCTATATAGGCGCGATATGCCAATCTGAGGCGCTGAAGGAAACCCCCATGACCTCTGTTCAGAACATCGCCTGGGACGACACCGTCCTGCCCTTCCAGCTGGATGCATCCGACATGCGCGGCCGCGTGGCGCGGCTTGACGGCGCGCTGGGCGGCATCCTGAAACAGCACGCCTACCCGCCGCAGGTTGAGGCGCTGGTGGCCGAGATGGCGCTTTTGACGGCGCTGATCGGCCAGACCGTGAAGCTGCGGTGGAAACTGTCGCTGCAGGTGCAGTCCAAAGGTGCGGTGCGGATGATCGCCACCGACTACTATGCGCCGCAGACCGAGGGCGAGCCTGCCCGGATCCGCGCCTATGCCAGCTTTGACGCCGCCAAGCTGAGCGACGGGCCGGCCTTTGACCAGGTTGGCGAGGGCTATTTCGCCATTCTCATCGACCAAGGCCAGGGCACCCAGCCGTACCAGGGCATCACGCCGCTGGCCGGCGGCTCGCTCAGCGCCTGCGCCGAGAGCTATTTTGCCCAGTCCGAGCAGCTGCCGACGCGGTTCTCGCTGAGCTTCGGGAAGTCTTCGGAACCCGACGTGGCCGAGCATTGGCGGGCCGGCGGCATCATGCTGCAGCATATGCCCAAGGCCTCGCCCTTTGCGGCAACCGGTGATGGCGGCGGCGCCGTGCTGACCGCCTCGGATCTGGTGGACGGCGATACGGAAGAGAACTGGAACCGGGTCAATGCGCTGCTGGAGACCGTGGATGATCTGGAGCTGATCGGGCCGTCTGTGACCCCGGCGGATCTGCTGGTGCGCCTGTTCCACGAGGAAGCCCCGCGGGTTTATGATGCGCAGCCTGTGCAGTTCGGCTGCACCTGTTCCGAAGACCGCGTGCGCCAGAGCCTGTCGATCTATTCGGCCAAGGACATCGAAAAGATGACAACGGATGATGGCCGCGTGACCGCCGACTGCCAGTTCTGCAGCGCGCATTACGATCTGGATCCGAAAACTGTCGGCTTCGAGGCCGAACAGACCCCGGATGCCTGATCTGGAGCATCGCCTGAGTGCCGCCTTGGCTGCGCCGGGCGGTGATTCGTCTGACTTTGATCTGAACCCGGCAGCGGCGCGGCCGCAGGGGCGCAGGTTGCGCCCGGCCGGGGTTCTGGTTCCCGTCAGCGTGACGGGGCCCAGCCCAAGCGTGATCCTCACCAAACGGTCCTCGCGGCTGAAGCATCATCCGGGCCAGATCGCCTTTCCGGGCGGCAAGCAGGATGAGGGGGATGCCTCCGTCACCGATGCCGCGCTGCGTGAAGCCTGGGAGGAGATCGGCCTGCCGCGCGATCTGCCGCGGGTTCTCGGCACGCTGCCCTTCCATGAGACCGTGACCAGTTTCCGGGTGACCCCGGTGGTGGCTCTGGTCGAGCAGGGTTTCGAGGTGCGGGCTGAGCCGGGCGAGGTCGAGGAAGTATTTGAGGTGCCGCTGGCCCATTTGCTGGAGCCTGACAGCTTCAGGATCGAATCGCGGATCTGGCAGGGCACGCGCCGCTACTACTTCACTGTTCCCTTCGGTCCCTATTATATCTGGGGGGCAACCGCGCGGATGCTGCGCGGGCTGGCGGAGCGGATGAAAGCACATGAAGATTGATCAACCATGGCTGAACGATAAGGCGACGCAGAAGGTCTGCTCCGTGCTGACTGATGCGGGCGCCGAGGCGCTGTTTGTCGGCGGCTGCGTAAGAAATGCGCTGCTCGAGGCTCCGGTCAGCGATATGGACATCGCCACCAATATTGAACCGCGACATGTGATGGATCTGGCCAAGGCGGCTGGCATTAAAGCCATCCCCACCGGTATCGATCATGGCACCGTGACCCTGGTCGAACGCGGCATCCCGCATGAGATCACCACCTTCCGCAAGGATGTGGCCACCGATGGCCGCCGCGCTGTGGTGGTCTTTTCCAAGGATATTGCCGAGGACGCGAAGCGGCGCGATTTCACCATGAATGCGCTCTATGCGCGCCCCGACGGCACGGTCGTGGATCCGCTGGGCGGCATCACCGATCTGCGCGCGCGCCGGGTGCGCTTCATCGGCACCGCGGAACACCGTATCCGCGAAGATTACCTGCGCAGCCTGCGGTTTTTCCGCTTTCATGCCTGGTACGGCGATCACGATGAAGGATTTGACGCCAACGGGCTGGCGGCGATAGCGGCTAATCTGGACGGGCTCGAAGGGCTTTCACGCGAGCGGGTCGGGGCGGAGCTGCTGAAGCTGCTGGCCGCTGCAGATCCGGCCCCGGCGGTGGCGGCGATGCGCCATTGCGGCGTGCTGGGGGTGATCCTGCCGGGTTCGGATGACCGGGCGCTGGCACCGCTGGTGCATCTGGAGGGCGGCATGGCCCCTGACGGTATCCGCCGGCTTGCGGCGCTGGGCGGTGAGGATGTGGCAGAGCGGCTGCGGCTGAGCAAGGCGCAGGCAGCGGCACTGGAGGATCTGCGCAAAGAAGCCGCTGGCACCAAAGGACCGCGAGAGCTGGGCTACCATCTTGGTGCAGCGCGCGCGCGGGATACTCTGCTGTTGCGCGCGGCCTTGCTGGAACAGCCGCCTGCCCCCGGTTCAGAGACTGAAATCAGCAAAGGTGCAGAGGCCAGCTTCCCTTTGAAGGCGCGTGACCTGATGCCGGACTTGCAGGGGCCGGATCTCGGGAAAGCCATGAAGCGGCTTGAGGGTGAGTGGATCGCATCCGGCTTTACGCTCAGCCGTGATGAGCTGATCGCACGCGCCAAAGGGTAAGGAATTCCCGCCCCTCAAAGGGGGTGACAAGCGGAAAAATCTTGCCTACCCCTAGTGCAGCAACCACATGACGGGAGGAATGCGCATGTATTACGGGATCTGGCACGGCTAAAGCCTGAGACGTTTCCCGTTTTGTCCGGGGACGCCGTCAGGCGCACGGACACATATTGCATTCCAACATTCTGCCCCGCAGGGAGCACCCTCATGTTCCGGTTTTTTGAGAACCTCGTCGACCCTTATTGTGACTACTCCGAAAGCGACAGGCCGCCGACGCGGCTTTGGCCCTTCATGCGCCTCTATTCGGTGCCGTTCAAATCCGTCTTCATTCTTGCCGCGCTGATGTCCGTGGTGGTCGCCTCGATCGAGGTCGGGCTGATCTACTACATGGGCCGCGTGGTGGACCTGTTGTCCGGCGATCCGGCCGAGGTCTGGCAGACATACGGCTGGGAGCTGATCACGCTGGCGCTGTTCATTCTGCTGGTCCGCCCGGCGTTGCAGCTGTTTGATGTGCTGCTTCTGAACAATACGATCCTGCCTAACTTTGGCACGCTGATCCGCTGGCGGGCACATAAACACGTGCTGCGCCAGTCGGTGGGCTGGTTTGAAAACGATTTTGCGGGCCGCATCGCCAACCGTATCATGCAGACCCCGCCGGCCGCCGGCGAAGCGGTGTTCCAGGTCTTTGACGCGATCACCTTTTCGCTCGCTTATATGGCCGGGGCTGCGGTTCTGCTCTGGGCCGCCGACCCGCGGCTGATCCTGCCGCTACTGGTCTGGCTGTTCCTCTATGGGCTGCTGATCGCCTGGACCGTGAAACGCGTCGGCCCGGCCTCGAAGGAGGCGTCGGACGCGCGCTCCACCGTGACGGGCCGGGTGGTGGACAGCTATTCCAACATCCACTCGGTGAAGATGTTTGCCCATCACAATCGCGAGTTGACGTTCGCCAAGGAAGCGATCGAAAAGTCGCGCCAGACGTTTCAGGTAGAGATGCGGATCTACACCATCATGGATGCCTCCCTTGTGACCTTGAACGGTCTGCTGATTGTCGGCGTGGTCGGCTGGGGCATTGCGCTGTGGATGCAGGGCTCTGCTTCCGTGGGCATTGTTGCCGCCGCCACCGCGCTGACCCTGCGGCTGAATGCCATGACCGGCTGGATCATGTGGGCGCTCACCTCCTTCTTCCGCCAGCTCGGCGTGGTGGCTGAGGGGATGGAAACCATTGCCCAGCCCATCGACCTGGTGGATGCCGCCAATGCGGCGCCTCTCCGCTTGAGCCAAGGAAAGATTGAGCTGCAGAACCTCAGCCATCACTACGGGCGGGGTGCCGGCGGGCTGGACCGGATCAGCCTGGATATCAAACCGGGTGAGAAAATTGGCCTTATCGGGCGGTCCGGAGCGGGCAAGTCGACGCTGGTGAAGCTGCTGTTGCGGTTTTACGACGCTGAGTCCGGCCAGATCCTGATCGACGGCCAGGATATCCGCGGCGTCACGCAGGACAGTTTGCGCAGCAATATCGGCATGGTGCAGCAGGACAGTTCACTGCTGCACCGGTCGGTGCGCGACAACCTTCTGTACGGGCGGCCCGAGGCCACTGAAGAGCAGATGATTGCCGCCGCCAAACAGGCCGAGGCGCATGACTTCATCCTGGATCTGGAGGATCCGCAGGGCCGCACGGGCTATGACGCCCATGTGGGCGAGCGCGGTGTGAAACTATCGGGCGGACAGCGCCAACGGGTGACACTGGCCCGCGTGATCCTGAAGGACGCGCCGATCCTGCTGCTGGACGAAGCGACAAGCGCGCTGGACAGCGAGGTGGAGGCCGCCATTCAGGGCACGCTCTATGGCATGATGGAGGGCAAGACGGTGATCGCCATCGCGCATCGTTTGTCCACAATTGCGCAGATGGACCGGATTCTGGTGCTGGACGGCGGCCATATCGTCGAAGAAGGCTCGCATCAGCAGCTGTTGGAGGCTAAAGGCTTGTATGCACAGTTTTGGGCGCGCCAGTCCGGCGGGTTCCTGAACATAGAGGCCGCTGAATGAAGCCGGAAGACCTGATTGACGCCTTCAAACCCGCAGAAGGCCCCCCGCCGCAAACGCTGGGGGCCTTTCTGGGCTGGTGCCTGTCTGGGGCCTGGCCGGTGCTGGTGCTGGCGGCGGTGCTGTCGGGAATGGCCGGCGCGATGGAGACGGTCACCGCGTACATCCTTGGCACCGTTATTGACTCCGCCCTGGCCATGGGGCCGGAGGCTTTCTTTTCAGTCTCTAACTTAGCCCTGATTGCCGGTGCACTGGCGTTTTTCCTGCTGGTGCGCCCGATCCTTTTCGGGCTGTCCTCGGCCTCCAATGCGATTGTTGTGGCACCCAATGTGAACCCGATGGTGCTGTCGCGGCTGAACCGCTGGACACTGGGACAGTCGGTCACTTTCTTTGACGATGATTTTGCGGGGCGCATTGCGCAAAAGCAGATGCAGACGGCAAATGCGGTCACATCCGTGGTCAGCGAATGCATCAACGTGGTGGCCTTTGCGCTGGCCTCATTGATCGGCGCGATGATTCTTCTGGGGTCGATTGATTGGCGCATCACGCTGATCTTTGCGGTCTGGCTGGTGGCCTATCTGTCGATGATCCGCTGGTTTATGCCGCGCATCCGCAAGAAATCCGGCGCCCGGGCCGGGGCTCGGGCAACGGTGTCGGGCCAAGTGGTGGACACGATCACCAATATCAAGACGGTGAAACTGTTCGCCCACGGCCGCCACGAGGAAAGCACCGCGCAGGAATCGATTACGACTTTCCGGGAAAAGGCGCTGGACTTCGGCTACCTGACCGCGCTGTTCCGCTTTACCCTGATGGGTATGGCGGGGCTGCTGCCGGTGCTGCTGATCGGCTCGGCGCTGGTGTTCTGGAGCAACGGGCAGGCCTCTGAGGGCGACATTGTTGCTGCCGGCGCCGTGGCGGTGCGGATCAGCCAGATGACCGGCTGGGTCAGCTTTACGCTGATGGCGATCTATTCCAACGTCGGCGAGGTCGAGAACGGCATGAAGACCCTGACGCCGCGCGCCCGGCTGGAGGATATGCCGGATGCGCGCGAGTTGCTGGTCCCCCATGGCGGCATCCGCTTTGACTATGTGACCTTTGCCTACGGACGCGATATCGGCGGTATCAAGGGGATCTCTCTGACCGTGAAACCGGGCGAAAAGCTGGGCATCGTCGGGGCCTCGGGCGCGGGCAAGTCCACTTTGGTGTCGCTTCTGATGCGGCTCTATGATGCGGAAAAAGGCCGGATTCTGATCGACGGACAGCATGTGGATCAGGTGACGCAGGACTCCCTGCGCCGCAACATCGGGATGGTCACGCAGGAGACCGCGATGTTCAACCGCTCGGCGCGGGAAAACATCCTCTATGGCCGCCCTGAAGCCTCGGAGGCGGAGATGATCGCAGCCGCCCAGAAGGCCGAGGCGCATGAGTTCATCCTGGGTCTGCGCGATTCTGCAGGCCGCGAAGGCTACGATGCGCATCTGGGCGAGCGCGGCGTGAAACTGTCGGGCGGGCAGCGCCAGCGGATCGCGCTGGCCCGCGCAATCCTGAAAGACGCGCCGGTGCTGGTGCTGGACGAGGCCACCAGCGCGCTGGATTCGGAAGTGGAGGCCTCTATCCAGGCGGCTCTGCACCGGGTGATGGAGGGCAAGACCGTGATGGCCATTGCCCACCGCCTGTCCACCTTGAGCGAGATGGACCGGATCATCGTGCTGGATCAGGGCCGCATTGCGGAGGAGGGCAGCCACGCCGCCCTTCTGGCGCTTGGCGGGCTTTATGCGCAGTTCTGGGCCCGTCAGTCCGGCGGCTTCATCCGCACCGATGACGAGGCGGAAGCGGCTGAGTAAGCCTCCGGCGGAGCCATCCTGCGGACCGCCGGAGCCGGGATTGTTTCATTCGAGCCTTTTGATGCGGCGCAACCCGCGCTATGGAGCCTTCCATGACCAGCGAAGCCAGAACAACTCACACCATCCAGCGGCTGGGGCATCAGGGCGACGGTGTCGCCGAAGGCCCTGTTTTTACCGCACGCACCCTGCCGGGGGAGACCGTCAGCGGCATCCTTCAGGGCAGCCAGCTGACGGATATCCGCATAGAAACCCCGGCAGAGACCCGCGTTCAGCCGCCCTGCCGCCACTACAAATCCTGCGGCGGCTGCCAGTTGCAGCATGCGCAGGATGATTTTGTGGCCGGCTGGAAAGAAGAGGTGCTGCGCCGCGCCTTGTCGGCGCAGGGCATCGAGGCAGAGATTCGCCCGGTCCATACCTCGCCCGCACAGTCGCGCCGCCGCGCCACCTTGGCGGTGCGGCGCACCAAGAAGGGTGCGATGGCCGGGTTCCATGGCCGCGCGTCCGGGGTGATCACCCAGATCCCGGATTGCCATCTGCTGGACAAACGCCTGATTGCGGCCATTCCCATGGCCGAAGATATTGCCCTTGCCGGCGCCAGCCGCAAGACGCCGCTGGCGGTCACCGTCACGGTGTCTGCCGCCGGGCTGGATGTGCTGGTGCAGCACGGCAAGCCGCTGGACGGCCCGCTGCGCATCGCTCTGGCGCAGGCGGCTGAAAAACACGGTCTTGCCCGCCTCACCTGGGATGATGAGCAGATCGCCATGGGCCAGCCGCCGCTGCAGCCCTTCGGGGCTGCCAAGGTCTGCCCGCCGCCCGGCGCCTTCCTGCAGGCCACCACCGATGGCGAGGCCGCGCTTCTGGCCGCCGTCCGCGAGACCGTGAAAGATGCCAAGCGCATCGTCGATCTGTTCTCCGGCTGCGGCACATTCTCTCTGCCGCTGGCGGAAGATGCCGAGGTGCTGGCGCTGGAAAGCGAAAAAGACATGATCGCCGCGCTGGATGCCGGCTGGCGTCAGGCGCAGGGGCTGAAGAAGGTCACTGCTCAGTCGCGCGACCTGTTCCGCAACCCGATGACGCCGGAAGACCTGAAGCCCTTTGGTACGTTTTATGAGGCCGCGGTGATCGACCCGCCCCGCGCGGGCGCCGAAGCACAGGTGGCAGAGCTGGCCAGGCCAAAACCCCGGTCATCGCCTATGTTTCCTGCAACCCGGTGACCTTCGCGCGCGACGCCAAGATCCTGACGGAGGCGGGCTACCGCCTGAACTGGGTGCAGCCTGTTGACCAGTTCCGCTGGTCTGCCCATATCGAGCTGGCTGCTTCCTTCACACTGGACTGACCCCGCCCATGCAACGGACCCCTGCCATGCCTTTTCTTGCCCGCCTTGGCGCGTTTCTCGACAGCGACCGCTTTGGGCGCATCATCACCGCCGTGATCCTGATCAACGCGGTGACGCTGGGAATGGAGACCTCTCCGGCGATCATGGTGCAGGCGGGCGGGCTGGTGACGCTGATCGACCATGTCTGCCTGACCATCTTTGTGGTGGAGATCCTGGCCAAGCTGGTGGTGCACCGGCACCGGTTTTTCACAAGCGGCTGGAATATCTTTGATTTCCTGATCGTCGGCATCGCGCTGACGCCGGGGGCCGGGGGCTTCTCGGTTCTGCGGGCACTGCGCATTCTGCGGGTGCTGCGCGTCATTTCGGTGGCGCCGCGCCTGCGCCGGGTGGTCGAAGGCTTTATCACCGCGCTGCCGGGCATGGCTTCGGTCTTCCTGCTGATGGCGATCATCTTCTACATCGGCGCGGTGATTGCCACCAAGCTGTTCGGCCACAGCTTCCCGGAATGGTTCGGCGACCTTGGCCGTTCGGGATACTCGCTGTTCCAGATCATGACCCTGGAGAGCTGGTCCATGGGCATCGTGCGCCCGGTGATGGAGGTCTACCCCTATGCCTGGGCCTTCTTTGTTCCTTTCATCATGGTCACCACCTTTGCGGTGGTGAACCTGCTGGTCGGTCTGATCGTGAACTCCATGCAGGACGCCCATCACGAGGAAGAGGGCGAGCGCACAGATGCCTACCGGGACGAAGTGCTGAAGCGGCTCGAGGCGATCGAGCAACGGCTGGCGGCGCAATCCCGCCCGGATGCAAAGATGTGATTTTGAATTCCGCCCCAGCTGCGGTATGGCCGGGACAAGGCAAATACAGGCAAAAGAGCCGGGCAGTGATGAAAAGAAGATCCTTTGCGTTGGGGATAGCAGCAGCAATGGCCGTGCCGGGCTGCAGCATTTCAGGCACCAAATTCAAATCCTATGACG
>CAJXHQ010000078.1 GCA_913054485.1 uncultured Paracoccaceae bacterium | reverse complement strand
CACCACGAACCCTTACTTCCGGCTGTTTGCCACCGCAAACACCGTTGGCCTCGGCGACACCACCGGGCTGTATCACGGCACCCAGCAGATCAACCAGGCCCAGATGGACCGCTGGTCGCTGGTCTCGACGCTGAACTATCTCAGCCATGATGCGGAAACCATGATCGTTCTGTCGAAGGCACCCCATTACAACACCGAGGCCGGCCGCAAGACCGTCAGCCAGATGGTCACCGTTGCGGACCTCACCCGCACGGCCTTCATGAATGGCGATCTGTCGACCGTGATGTCGCCCCGGACTGTGATCAACTGGTCCCAGAACGCCGAAATCTTCCGCGATGTTGGCTATGCCTTCCGCCTGTCGTTCCTCAATAAATGCGACGAGCTGGAGCGCCAGACCGTGGCAGAGTTCTACCAGCGCTGCTTTGACGAAGAACTGCCGGAAAGCGCCGCAAACGTGGCGTAAGCCCGGAGCAGACCATACCGAACCGCCCGGCCGGCAGGCCGGGCAGTGACCGGCCGCCCCGTCAAACCGCAGGTTTGCCTCCGGCAAAACGGAGCGGGCACTTCGCTTCCCGCCCGCGGCCGGGCACTGCCCTCTGAATATTTCATAGAGGGCTGGACATGGGCCGCTCCACGCGGAAAGCTTCGACCAAGGACAGGGTGCGACCATGAAAAAGCCGAACGACAACCCCGCTGATCCGTTCAAGAAGGCCTTGGCCGAAGCCACCAAGGTCATGGCCAATGATGCTGAGCTGAACGTCAGCTACACCGTGGACCCTTCGGGGCTTTCAGGCGATGCCATGCGCCTGCCTCAGGTCTCGCGCCGGATGACCCGCGAGGAGGTTCTGCTGGCCCGCGGCACCGCCGACGCACTGGCGCTGCGCCACAAGTTCCACGACGATGCGACCCACGCGCGCTACGCCCCCCCCGGCGATATCGCCCGCGACCTCTATGAGGCGATGGAAACCGCGCGCTGCGAGGCGATGGGCGCGCGCCACATGCCGGGCACCGCATCCAACATCGACGTGAAAATCCGCAACGAGGCGATCCGCAAGGGCTATGACCAGTGCAAATCCGCCTCGGAAGCGCCGCTGGCGGCCTCGGCCGGCTATCTGATCCGCCATCTGGCCACCGGCCGCCCGCTGCCCGCTGGCGCCTCCAACATCATGGAGCTGTGGCGCGGGTTCATTGAATCCCAGGCCGGCGACGCGCTGGAAAACCTGGATGAAACCATCGCCGATCAGGCTGCTTTTGCGAAATTGGCGCGGCAGGTGATTTCCGATCTCGGCTATGGCGACCAGCTGGGCGAGGACCCGGACAGCCTGGACGACGACCAGGAGGATCAGGCCGAGGACGATGGCGAGGATCAGGAAGATCCCGACAGCACCGGTCAGGACGACAGCGAAGACGAGGACGCCGAAGCCAGCCCCGAGCAGGCCCAGGAAGAACAGCAGGATGCCTCCCAGGCCCAGGTCTCGATGGACGAGATGGCCGACGAGGAGATGGGCGAGGACACCGAGATGCCCGAGGGCGAAGCGCCGCTTGAGCCGCCTGCCCCGCCGCCTGCCTCTGAGGCCGATCCGGACTACAAGGTGTTCCTCGATACCCATGACGAGGAAATCGCCGCCGAGGATCTGGCCGAACCGGCCGAGCTGGAGCGCCTGCGCGCCTATCTGGACCAGCAGCTTGAGCCCCTGAAGGGCGCGGTGAGCCGCCTTGCCAACAAGCTGCAGCGCCGCCTGCAAGCGCAGCAGAACCGCTCCTGGGAGTTCGACCTGGAAGAAGGCACGCTGGATGCGGGCCGTCTGGCGCGCGTTGTGGCCAACCCGACAACGCCGCTCTCCTTCAAGATGGAGCGCGACACCGAATTCCGCGACACCGTTGTGACGCTGCTCCTGGACAACTCCGGCTCGATGCGCGGCCGGCCGATTTCGATTGCGGCGATCTGCGCCGATGTTCTGGCCCGCACCCTGGAGCGCTGCAACGTGAAGGTCGAAATCCTCGGCTTCACCACCCGCGCGTGGAAAGGCGGGCAGGCCCGCGAGGCCTGGCTGAACGAGGGCCGCCCGCAGACGCCGGGCCGGCTGAACGATCTGCGCCACATCATCTACAAACGCGCCGACGCCCCCTGGCGCCGGGTGCGGCCCAATCTGGGCCTGATGATGAAAGAAGGCCTGCTGAAGGAAAACATCGACGGCGAGGCGCTGGAATGGGCCCACCGCCGGATGCTGGCCCGCCAGGAGCAGCGCAAGATCCTGATGGTGATCTCGGACGGGGCGCCGGTGGATGATTCCACCCTTTCGGTAAACCCCGCGAACTACCTGGAAAAACACCTGCGCGACGTGATCGCCATGGTGGAGAAGCGCAAGGCGGTGGAACTGCTGGCCATCGGCATCGGACACGATGTGACCCGCTACTACGACCGCGCGGTGACCATCACGGATGTGGAGCAGCTGGCGGGCGCCATGACCGAGCAGCTGGCCGCCCTGTTTGACAGCGATCCCCGTGCGCGGGCCCGGGTGATGGGCATGAAACGCGCCGGCTGATCCAAGGTCCGCGGCGCGCCCTGCGGCGCACAGGTTTTGCGCGGCCTTCGGCCGCGCGGGATAAGGGGGCTGGCTGCCCCCTCTTGCGCCTTACAGGGCGCAATTCACCCCCGAGGATATTTTACAGCCAAATGAATGAAGGTTTGCCCGTTCGGGGCACAGGGATTGCGCTGGACAAACCAAGGCGCGCATTTCACGCTGCCGGCACCGGAGACTTGCAGGGAGTGTGTGATGTTTCAGACCTTTGATGTGACAGCGCGACCTGAGCAGGGACCGCCGCGGCTGAAGGCCTTGCGAGCGGAGATGGCGCGGCACGGGCTCGACGGGTTCCTGGTGCCGCGCGCGGATGCGCATCAGGGGGAATATGTGGCCGCCCGGGATGAGCGGCTGGCCTGGCTCACAGGGTTTACCGGTTCTGCCGGGTTTTGCGCGGTTCTGCATGAAATTGCAGGGGTGTTCATCGACGGGCGCTACCGGACGCAAGTGAAGGCGCAGGTGGCGGAGGCCTTTACCCCGGTGCCCTGGCCGGAGGTGCAGCTGGCGGGCTGGCTGAAAAAACAGCTGCCGGACGGCGGCATCATCGGATATGACGCCTGGCTGCATGCCGCCGGGCAAGTCGCCGGGCTGGAGAAAGAGCTGAAAGGGTCAGGCATCACCCTGCGGCAGGCTGATAACCTAGTGGATCAGGTCTGGCAGGATCAGCCCGCGCCGCCGATGCAGCCGGCGGCGGCCCATCCGCTGGAACATGCCGGCGAAAGCGCAGCACAGAAATGCCAGCGCCTGGCGGCCGGCCTTGCCGAAGCCGGCCAGTCGGCCGCGGTGATCACCCTGCCCGACTCCATCATGTGGCTGCTGAACATCCGTGGCGGCGATATTCCCCGCAATCCCGTGGCGCACGGGTTTGCGATCCTGCACGAAGACGCCCGCGTAGACCTGTTCATGGCGGCGGAAAAACTCGCCGGTCTGGACGCGCATCTTGGCCCGCAGGTGACCGTGAAAGACCCGGCAGAATTCCTCGCCGCCGCGGGGGCGCTCAATGGCAAGGTCGCGGCGGATGCGGCCAGCCTGCCGCAGGCCGTTGCGGATGCGCTGGGGGACCGGCTTGTCAAATCCGGCGATCCCTGCGCCCTGCCCAAGGCGCGCAAGAACGGGGCGGAGATCGAGGGCAGCGCCGCCGCACACCTGCGTGACGGCGCCGCGGTGGCCGAGCTGCTGGCCTGGCTGGATGCCCAGCCGACCGGCACGCTGACCGAAATCCAGGTGGTGCAGAAGCTGGAGGCGCTGCGCTGCCAGGATCCCGCACTGCGCGACATCTCGTTTGAGACCATCGCCGGCACTGGGCCGAACGGCGCGATCATGCATTACCGGGTCACCGAAGAGACTGACAGCACGCTGCAGGACGGCCATCTTCTGGTCTTGGACAGCGGCGGCCAGTACCTGGACGGCACCACTGATATCACCCGCACTGTCGCCATCGGCACGCCTGGTGCCGGGGAACGCGCCGCCTTCACCCGCGTGCTGCAAGGCATGATCGCTATGTCGCGCCTGCGCTGGCCCAAGGGACTTGCGGGCCGTGATATCGAGGCCATCGGCCGGATGCCGCTGTGGCTGGCCGGGCAGGACTTCAACCACGGGCTGGGCCACGGGGTCGGCGCTTACCTCAGCGTGCATGAGGGGCCGCAGCGGCTCTCCCGTGTCAGCCATGTTCCGCTGGAGGCCGGCATGATCCTGTCAAACGAGCCCGGCTACTACCGCGAGGGCGCTTTCGGCATCCGCATCGAGAACCTGATCGTCGCCGAAGAGGCCCCGGCACTGGACACTGCGGATGCAGAGCGCGAGATGCTGAGCTGGAGAACGCTCACCTACGCGCCCATCGACCGCAGGCTGATTGACGCGGGCATGCTCTGTGGTGCAGAACGTGACTGGCTGAACACCTATCATGGCGAAGTTCTGGCGCGCATCGGACCCAAGGTCAGTGATGCCGCGCAGCAATGGCTGCGTGCCGCTTGCGCACCGCTGTGATACGCCCCTGTTACATATACTGGGCAAAAGCACGTGACATGACACTGAAACGGGAGAGATGAATGACTGAGATTCGCATTCGCAAAGCACAAGGCAAATGGACCGTCCGCTCGGGCGGCGCGATCCTGGGAGAAACCAGCAATGCCCTGGAGCTGAGCGAAGGCAGTCTTGAGCCGGTCATCTATTTCCCGCGAGAAGACATTGCCACCGCCTTTCTGGACAAGTCCAGCAAGACCAGCCATTGCCCGCACAAGGGCGATGCCAGCTATTATTCGATCGTGAACCGCTCCTCCACCACGCCGGATGCGGTCTGGTCCTACGAGGACCCGGTCGAAGCAGCAGCCCAGATCAAGGGCTACATGGCCTTCCAGATCAGCGAGTCGGTGAAAGTGGAGCAGATCTGATCCGAGCCACTCCAGCATTGCACGGTGACAGGGCCCCTTCCGGGGCCCTTTTCCATGTACCGGATTTGGCCATATCAGAGCAGGATGATGGCGCCGCCTGCCACTGCCAGACCCGCCCCGGCGACACCTCCTGTGTTGGGCAATTCCCCCGTTGCGGCCCACAGCAGGGGCAGCACCAGAACCGGTGAGAGCGAGCCCAATACCGCCGCCAGCCCGGCCTCCAGGTGGGTGAAGGCGAACAGCAGCAGCGTTGAGGATACACCGTAGCCCAGGAACCCCGGCACAACCGTGCGCATCGCTAGCCCCATGGGCACCTGGCTCAGGGCCCGCCTGCGGGACATCACTGCGGCCCCGGCCAGGGTGATCAGCAGGGCCGCGAAGCCCAGCCTTATGGCCGAGGCCGCCAGAACCGGAGTGCCGTCCGTCAGCGCAGGCTTCAAGCTGAGAAATCCGATGGCCTGGCAGAAGGTTGCAAACACGCCAAGAGCGGCGGCCTTCCACAATGTGTGATCCTGACTGTCACCGGAGCCGGGCGCGATGGCAAGCAGAACGCCGGCCAGAACCAGCGAAGCACCGCCAAGATCACCGGGCGAAAGCTGCTCTCCCAGCCAAAAGAAAGCCATCAGCGCGACAAAGGGGGCTTTGAACGACAGCAGCAGTTCGGTCCGGCGCGGCCCGCCGATGCGCAGGCAGGCAATCATGGCGAGATTGCCCGCCAGAATTCCCACCAGCGCGCTGACACCAAAAGCGGGCCAATGCTGCCAGGCCACATGCCGCCACAGATCCAGGACGCCGCAGGCCGCGCAAAGGATCATTGCGCAGGCCGCCAGCTGGATCCAGGTAAAGGTGAAACTGCCCAGGCGCTGCGCTGGCCCATGGGCCAGCAGGCTGCCGCCCGCCCAGCCGAGCGAGGCAGATACCCCGGCTGCGGATGCAATAAGGACCATGACAAACCTCCCTCGATTCGCTACTCTTTCAGTAGCGATAGCGCGCTACTGAAAAGATAGCAATGAGGTCAGCATGAGTGACGCCCCGCCCCTGCCCGGCGCCCCGGTGCGCGGATCAAAATCCGGCAAGCCGATCATGGCGCTGTTCGACCTTCTGGGCCGCAACTGGGCGATGGGGATCCTGTGGCAGCTGTCCGGCGGGCCGCTTAGCTTCCGTGCGCTGCAAGAGGCCTGCGGGGGCGTCTCTCCCTCGGTGCTGAACAAACGCCTGAAAGAGCTGCGCGCCTGCGGTCTGGTGGCGCAGAACGGCGGCTATTGCCTAAGCGCGCAGGGTGCTGAGCTGTTCACCCTGCTGAAACCCTTTGGTCCCTGGGCAGAAAAATGGGCGGAGGGGCTGCACAGCCCTCCGCCCGGATGACGGCTGGTCTGGCGGGATACGTTACTCCCGGCTTTCCTTCGCCTGGATCGCCTTGCCAAGTTCGCCAATGGCCTCCAGCCGCTTGGAAACCCGGTCCTGGAAAACGCCTAGCTGGTCGATGATCGACTCCAGCGCCTCACCGCTGGACCCGAGACGCGCGCTTTCGATCTTGCAGAGCACCCGCGTTGTGCTGAGTGCCAGGAAGTTGCGGTGCATGGTCTCGCAGGCGCCCATGATTTTGCCGGCTTCAGCGTCAACTGCCTTCAGCCAATGGCGGGCACGGTCCAGCTTCTCTTTGGCCAACCCCTGCAGAATACGGTGTTCAGCGGCACTGGATGCTGTGCCCAGCCCGTTGTCTTCGCGTTCCAGCTGCTCCTGGCATTCGGTCAGTATCCGGGACAGCGCCTCGACAAACATCGCCGCGTTCACCGTGCCGCGGATGGCGCGGAAATTGCTGTCCTCACCTTTCACGTGATCCTCGAACCAGGCCGACATCTGCCGCGAAATCGTACCATAATTCTGCGACAGCACCGTGACCGGGCCGCCGGCCGGCTCGATCCGCGAGGCAATGACGCGCAGGTTATGCGGAATGGTCCGCATGGCGTCAAAGTCGCAGATCAGCGCTTCGGTCTCTTCAAGCAGCTTGTCGGCGGTGGCGAGCGTGTCCCGGAAATCCGAGATCCGGCAACTGCCGTTGTGCCCCAGCTCCGCATCCCGCGCGATCAGCTCCTCTCCCAGCGCATGGCTGGCAAAATCATGATAGGTCTCAAACCCCAGCTCGCGGATCCGCCCAAGCAGAACTTCGGCGCTTTCCTCCGGGCTGAGCCCCTCGGACTGCTCCAATTGCAGCAGCGCCGCATATTCCTTCTCGACCACATCTCTGAGCGGGCTGACCGGTTTGACGCGCGCCGAGAGGTATCCGTCCTCATGCGGTGTGACGACAGCAAACACCCAGTAGTGCAGCCCGTCGCGCGCCCTGTTCTTCACATAGGCACCGATCGTCTCGCCGCGCGCGATTGTCTCCCAAAGCAGCTGGAAGACGCCCTTGGGCATATCCGGATGGCGGATGATCTTGTGGGGGGCACCGATCATCTCTTCCAGCGGATAATCCGCCACCCGGCTGAACACCTGGTTCCCCGCCCTGATGACCCCACGCCCGTCCGTGCGCGAGAAAAATACCTCATCCAACCCGAGAGGGGCCTCGCCCGTCCGTGGACGCGGCTCGATT
Source organism: uncultured Paracoccaceae bacterium (assembly GCA_913054485.1). GTDB lineage: Bacteria > Pseudomonadota > Alphaproteobacteria > Rhodobacterales > Rhodobacteraceae > FREY01. The sequence continues at coordinate 1,979 of CAJXHQ010000078.1, read as the reverse complement.
GTGCGGTCTAGGAAACTCACTCGCTTCACCCGGTTTTCTTATTGTTTGCTACCAACAAGACCTAGGGCCTTCACCCTTCCCAAATCCTTAAAGAAGGGGCACTTCGCAGTCAGATTCTGAAAAAACCTGCTGGCTGGGTTAAGCTGCAACAGGGCTGCTCAGCGGTGCTCTTCCGCGGCCGTGGCTGCCAGCGCCCGGTTATATGCCTTCAGCGCATCCACATGGTAGAGCGCGCCTAGCAGCGCGCCGCCTTCCCCGGCCACCACCGGCAGAAAGGCCGCATCGGCACGGTCAAACACCGGCAGCGCCGCCTCCAGCGAGGCCGCAGCGGTGATTTCCAGCCCCTGGGCCTGCAATGCGGCGCAGTCCTCCTGCGAAGCACAGCGCGCCGCCCCCAGCGGCCGCATCACCGCACCGGCCTTCAGCGAGGCCAGCAAATAGGCCTGCGGCCCGGCGGCGCAATGGATGCCGCGGCGCTCCAGCTGGGTGAGGAAGAAGGAGCGGTCCACCAGCCGCGAGGCCAGCGCCGTGGACATGGAGACAGAGACCATCACCGCGATGCCAATCTGCCAGTCGCCCGTCAGCTCGAACACGATCAGCGTGGTAGAGATCGGCGCGCCCAGCACCGCGGCGGCCACAGCCCCCATACCGGCAAAGGCATAAAGCGTATGGGTGCCTGAGACATCCGGCAGCACAGCGGTGGCGATCAGCCCGAAAGCCAGCCCGGTGAGCGCGCCAATCATCAGCGCAGGCGAGAACACACCGCCGCCCATGCGGCCGCCCATCGTGATGGAAACGGCGGCGGTCTTGACCGCGGCAAACAGGATCGCCTGATGCAGGATCAGCCCGCCGCTGAGTGCCAGGATGGTGGTTTCATAGCCGACGCCGATGATATGCGGATACCATACAGCAATACTGCCCAGCAGCGCACCGGTGGCCGCCGGGCGCAGCCAGCGCGGCAGGTTCAGGCGGTCCTGAACATGATTGCAGATCTGTTCGGTGAAAAAGATCGACCGCATCAGCACCACGGCGACACCGCCGCAGATCAGCCCGAGTATCAGGAAGGCCGGCAGTTCGACGTAGAATTGCAGCGCGCCGGGGGTTTCCAGCACAAATTCGGTGACATCGCCATATTCCAGCCGGTTGATCACCGTGCCCGCAACAGCAGCGATGACGATGGGCGCAAATGCATTCACCGCAAAATGACGCAACACCACTTCCAGCGCAAATAGCGCTCCGGCAATGGGCGCGTTGAAACTGGCTGAAACCGCAGCCGCCACCGCGCAGCCCAGAAGGTCGCGCCCGGTAATGCCATCCGCATGGATCCGGTTACTGACCCAGGTAGAAACCACACCAGCCATATGCACCACAGGCCCTTCACGGCCTGTCGAGCCGCCGGTGGAGAGCGTGATCAGCGAGGCCGCGGCCGAAGCCACCCCGGCCCGCCGCTCGACCCGCCCGTTGCCAAGGGCCGCGCCCTCGATGACATCCGCAACCGAGCGCACCCGGCCATCCGGTGTGAAACGGTGCAGGATGATACCTGTGATCAGGCCGCCAAGGGTGGGGATCAGCACCAGCCAGTACCAGGGCATGGCCTGCGCAAAAGAATGGATGTAGTTCACATCCTCCGCCCCGTAGACCAGCCCCTGCAGCGCGGTGATGCCCTTTCGGAAAAACAGAGCGGCAAAACCCGCGGCGATCCCGATCAGGAGCGCAATGAACCAGAACTGCACCTGACTGGGGCCCCGGTGGCGCAGCACCCTCAGGGCATCGCGAATCGCGTTTGCAGCCTGTGCAAACTGTCCGGAGAGAAGGGATCGGGTCTTTTGCGCCATATTTGCCTGCGGGTCTGTGTCTTCTGCCCTGTGTAGAACAAGGGAATACTTAGGAAAACGGGGTTAATATCTCCTTGTGCAGAAAGTAGGCCGCCCGTGCACCCCCGATACGGCCGCAAGCGGCGGCCGCGGGCGCTCCCGCCC
>CAJXHQ010000077.1 GCA_913054485.1 uncultured Paracoccaceae bacterium | reverse complement strand
GGAGATTTCCGACGCTTCAGCCAGGATCCGGCCTGCGAGCTGCTCAGCGCTCATCTCAAGCGAGTAAAAGCCGACGACGCCGCCATCTATCGCGCCCTCGGTTCCATCGGGTTTCAAACCCCGCTTGTAGGCCTTGGCGACGTTGAAGGCGATATTGGTGGCCAGCGAAGTTTTCCCCATCGAGGGGCGGCCTGCGAGGATCAGCAGGTCCGACGGGTGAAGCCCGCCAAGCTGTTTGTCCAGATCCGCCAGCCCGGTGGAGATCCCTGCCATGCCGCCGCCGCGCTGGTAGGCCTCGTTGGTGACATTGACCGCCTCGGTGACGGCCTTGAGGAAGCTCTTGAAGCCGCTTTCTGTCTGGCCCTGTTCAGCCAGTTTATAAAGCGACTGTTCGGCCTCGACGATTTGCTCTTTCGGCTCCGAGGAGACGTCGACGCGGCGGGCCTTTTCCGAAATGCTTTGACCGAGGCCGATCAGCTCGCGCCGGATCGCCAGGTCATAGATCATCTGGGCATAATCGCGCACCGCAAAGGCCGAGATCGAGGCGCTGGCGAGTTTCGCCAGATAGGACGGCCCGCCCAACTCCTTCAGGCCTTCATCGTCTTCCATGAAGGCCTTCAGGGTCACCGGCGAGGCCAGCTGGTTTTTCGAGATCCGCGCCGCGGCAACCTCGTAGATGCGGGCATGGACCGGATCGTAGAAATGGCCCTGATTGATGATCGAGGCGATGCGGTCGTAGACGTCATTGTTGGTGAGGATCGCGCCCAGAAGCTGCTGTTCGGCCTCCACCGAATGCGGCATCGGGTCCTGCGGCATGGCCTCCTGCGCCGGGTCCGGCAGCGGGGCGGGGGGCTGGTCGCCGAAGGGGGTGATCTCGTTCATTGCCTGCTCTCTGGGTTCTTGGGGCTTCGCCGGGGGCTGCCCTGTCCGTTGGACGTAGTTAATACGCTATCCGGGCCCGTTTCGACATCTGGAAATCCTTGGGGATAAGCCGTGGATATCTGCCGGAGCCTTCGGGAAAGGGTCATTGCCGCACGGCCTGCCAGTTTCCTCAATCATACATCATGCGGCGGCCTTTGGGTAGCCCGCTACATATTGCGGTCCATTCACCGGCCGGATATGATTCGGGCGCCTGCTTATCCACAGGCGCCCGGAAACAAATTGCTAAGTGCCTGACAGATCAGGCGGGTTTGTTGGCTTCCTGCCAGGCGCGCGGATCGTTGAGGAATTTCTCAACTTCGTTCAGCGTCGCTTCGCTGAAGCTTTTCTGTGCTTTGGCTTCGGCCAGAACATCCCACCAGGTGCAGAGATAGTGCAGCTCAACCCCGTGGTCACCGAGGCGTTTGGTGGTCTCGGGGAAGATGTCATAGTAGAAAATCACCGCGGTGTGGCCGCAGGAAGCGCCGGTCTCGCGGATGGCATCCACGAAGGACAGTTTCGAGCCGCCATCGGTGGTCATGTCTTCCACCAGCAGCACGCGCTGGTCCTCGGTCATGACGCCTTCGATGCGGGCATTGCGGCCATAGCCCTTGGGCTTCTTGCGCACATAGGTCATCGGCAGCGCCATGCGCTCGGCCACCAAAGCGCCGAAGGGGATGCCCGCGGTTTCGCCGCCTGCGATATTGTCGAAGGCTTCAAAGCCTGCGTTGCGCATCACGGTCACAGTGAGGAAATCCATCAGCGTGGTGCGGATGCGCGGGAAGGAGATCAGCTTGCGGCAGTCGACATAGCTGGGCGAGGGCAGGCCGGAGGCCAGGATATAAGGCTCGTCGGTGTTGAAGTTCACCGCGCCGATCTCCAGCAGCATGCGGGCCGAGAGGCGGGCGATTTCTTCTTTCGTCGGGTAGGACGTCGGGATCATGTTGTGTCCTTCTGTGTCTGCGCCAAGAGTTTTATGAAAACTCTTGGCAAATTTCTTCATAAGAAATTTGGCGCGTCAGCCTGTGACGTTCCAGTAAACCGGGAAACCGGGGTCGAAGACAGTAACCGGGCCGTCGCCGGTCTCGATCTGCTTCGGGAAAACGGCGGCGCTGTCCGATTTGGTTAGGGTCAGCCTGGCCTCATTCACCGGCAGCCCGTAGAAGGCCGGGCCGTTGCGGGAGGCAAAGCCTTCCAGCTTGTCCAGCGCGCTGTCTTCTTCGAACACATGCGCCAGCAGCGCCATGGTGTTGGTGGCGGTGAAACAGCCGGCGCAGCCGCAGGGCAAGAGCTTGTTGGCGTCGGTGTGCGGCGCCGAATCCGTGCCCAGGAAGAAGCGCGCGTCGCCCGAGGTGGCCGCCTCGCGCAGGGCAATACGGTGGGTTTCACGCTTGGCCACCGGTAGGCAGTAGTAATGCGGCTTGATGCCGCCTGCGAGGATGTGGTTGCGGTTGATGATCAGGTGGTGCGTGGTGATCGTCGCGCCAAGGTTTTCCGGGTTGGACTTCACATAGTCGACGCCGTCTTTGGTGGTGATATGCTCCATCACCACTTTCAGCCCCGGGGTCGCCTTGCGGATCGGGTCCAGAACCCGGTCGATGAAGACGGCCTCGCGGTCGAAGATGTCGATGTCGCTGTCGGTCACCTCGCCGTGCACGCAGAGCGGCAGGCCGATCTCGGCCATTTTTTCCAGCACCGGGCGGACGTTGTCAAAGTTGCTGACGCCTGAGGCCGAGTTGGTGGTGGCCCCGGCCGGGTAAAGCTTCAGCGCCTTGATCAGGCCGGAGGCGGCGGCGGCCTCGACGTCGGCCGGATCGGTGTTCTCGGTCAGGTAGAGCGTCATCAGCGGCTCAAAGGACATGCCTTCGGGCAGCGCGGCCAGGATACGGTCGCGGTAGGCCGTGGCATCGGCGCCTTTCACAACGGGCGGCACCAGGTTGGGCATGATGATGGCGCGGGCAAAGTGGCGGGCGGTTTCAGGCAGGACAGCCTGCAGCATGGCGCCGTCGCGCAGGTGCAGGTGCCAGTCGTCGGGGCGGGCGATTGTGAGCGTCTGGGTCATGCCGCCGCCCTAGCACAGCCCTTGCGGCAGGGGAAGTAGGGGCAGCAGGCTCAGCGGGCAGGCGGAATGGTGAATTCGCCCGTTTCGGCGCGCTGCTCCAGCGCTTTCAGGGTCTTGCGGAACCGCGGTGCCCGCAGCCGCGAGGCGACATTGCGGCACAGCAGTGCCGTCAGAACCGGGCGTTCTGCGGCATTCAAACGCGCCAGCAGCCTGCGCAGATAGGTCCCGCTGTTGCGCCGCGCCCGGAACAGGCGGGCGAATTTCTGACGGGTCAGCTTGCCGGATCCGGCCAGGGATAGAATCGGATAGAGGAGTTCCATATCCAGCAGCCGGGTCTGAACTGCTGCCCCCAGATGCCGCGTGCGCAGGCGGGTGACATTGGCGCGGGCAAAGAGCGCCGCATGCATGGCGTCAAGCTGCTCCAGCGGGTCATAGATAACAAAGGCCTGGTGTGCAGCATCCAGCATATCGGGTGCATAGCCGAACCGGTCGGTAAAGCAGAGCCGGCGCATTTCCTGAAACCGGTCGTCCCATTCGCTCATGCGGGGGTCCAGCGTCGCCTGAGGTTGAATGGCCACAACCGTTGACCCCGGAGCCGCAACAGAAAAGGCTGCCGCCGCATAGCCGCAGGGCCCTGCGCCGTAGAAGACAACATTGGTGAATTCCTCGAAGAAACCATCGTCGATGAGCTGGTCAAAGAACCCGTAAACACGGCCGTCCCGGAACCAGGTGTCCCCGTCGGAAATCACGCACAGGTGGGACCAGCCGAGGTTTCTCACCAGGTCAAAGCCAAGCGGCTGGGCCAAGTCCGAGAATTCATGGATGCCCTGCATGGTTTCAAAGGTCACCAGCAGCGTGTTGCCCTGGTCGATGAATGCAGCGAAATGCTTGTCGCCGAGCGATTGGCTCATGCCGTTTTCGTCAGCAAGCGCGGCCAGCCGGGCTTTCCACTGCGCGGGCGGCAGGTCAGCCAGGCTTTGCTCCAGTGCTTCCAATCCGTCCTGCATGCTCTACCCCTTATCTCCCGCTCGGATTCCGCCCGCGGGTTTGTCAAAGGGATAGGCCGGGAATGGGGCCAAAATGGGAAATTCTCTTGCCCGTTTGGCGGCTATTGATTGCCGTCCAATGCTTCCCGCGAACGGCCAAGGGCCGCAAAACCCTGCAAGGTCCGCGCCGTTGCCGCGCTGAGCGGGCGCGACGGCGGCGTCATCATCAGCCGGGCAAAAAGCGCGCGGCTGGGTTCCTGTTCCATCAGGGTGCGGAACCGGAGATGGCGCCATTCTGCCGCTGTCCGGTGCAAATCGCCCAGGATGGGGTCCGCCATCCAGTCTGCCAGCAGGGCGTCGCGTCCAGGCTGATAGCGCTGAACCGACCTGTCCTCCTCGGCCGAGAAGTTGCGCTCCACCCAGTAATCCATGCCCAGTTCCGAGCCGCTGCGGTTGGCCCGTCCCCTGTCGGCCTTCAGCACGTAGCTTTCCATTGCCCCCAGCGGGTAGTGGTTCAGCTGCGCATGGCGGTAGAGCGGCTGGCCATAGTCGGAGAACAGCCGCTTTGTCTTGAAACTGCCGCCCAGCTCGCGCCCCTCGCAATCGAACCAGCGGAAGCTGGTCAGCTGGTCCTTTTCAGCGCTGCGGGGGCGGTGAATGCCAGGCTTCTTGTAGGTGCCGTTGTTGCGGTAGAGCGTTTTGAACATGGCAGCGCGCCAGGGCCAGTGCATCACGGCGGGGGCGCAGCGGGTGAAACTGCCGGTGACCGGCGCATCTTCGTAGCGCAGCTTTCCCGCGTTGCCGAACAGCCGCCAGGTGAGGGTGACCGCATCGGCCTCGGGCAACGCGTCCAGCAGGCAGGGCAGGGTGCCGTCGCCTGCGTGGATATTGAGAAACTCGTCCACGTCCTGCACCAGGATCCAGTCCGCGGCACTGGCCAGCGGGTGCCGCGCGGCTTGTTTGAGCGCGGTGAACTGAATTCCTGCCTTGTCGTAGGGGCCATCGTTGCGCACATGGCACAACAGCCCCATGTCCTGCAGCCGGTCCAGGATGGCATCGGTGCCGTCCTGGCAGTCATTTGAAAAGACGAGAAAGTCTGTGAATCCTACTGTCCGGTGGTGGGCCAGCCACTCCAGCAGAAAAGCGGCCTCGTTGCGGACCGTCAGGATCGATAGAAACCGGGTCATACGGCCATTGCGCGCAGGATTGTTGCGGTCGTGGTCACCTTTCTGCCCTCCAAGTTCCCTGGCAAAGGTCTCTGGCTGGATGGCAGATAGGGCAAGCGCCCGTCAACCGCTGCCGGCTATCCGGCGGGGATTGCCGGACAAGATGTTGCCGGGGTGCTCCCGCCCGCAGAGCTGCGGGGCTGTTGTCCGGAATGCCCGCAAAACTCAGGGCCGCAGCCGCTTGAATGCGTTCTTTTGGACTGGCTGACTTGCAACCCGGGCCCGCAGCCGCAAGATAGATGCCAGAAGATGTGCGGGATCAGGTTATGAGTGTCGGGGATCATCCATTTGAAAACGCGCCGGAAACGGCGCTGGAGTGGCATCAGGCCGGGCACGGTGCTGCGCTGGCCACTGTGGTGGAGACCTGGGGCTCTGCCCCCCGCCGGGCCGGATCGCAGCTGGTGGTTGGCGGCGACGGGCGGATCTCGGGGTCGGTCTCGGGCGGCTGCGTCGAAGGGGCGGTGGTGCTGGAGGCGCAGGAGGCGCTGAGTGATGGCAAGCCTCGGCTGCTGGAGTTCGGGGTCAGCGACGAGGACGCTTTTGCCGTCGGGCTCGCCTGCGGCGGTACCATCCGCATCCTGGTGGACCCTGTTGGCGGCGCGCTGCCCGCGGAGATGCTGGAGGAGTTGGTCGCGGCCCGTGCCGCCCGCAAACCGCTGGCATATTTGGCCAATCTCAGCTCCGGCGCGCGGCGGCTGATTGCCGGAGCGTACCCCGACAGGATGCGTTTGGACCGCCCCGGGCTGGAGGATGACGGCGAGACCTTCGTGGCGGTGCACAACCCGCCGCTGCGGCTGATCATCGTGGGTGCGGTGCATATCGCGCAGGCACTGGTGCCTATGGCGCGTCTGGCGGGCTATGACACGGTGCTGATCGACCCGCGCGACGCTTTCGCAGCCCCCGGCCGCTTTCCGGGCGAGACCATTCTGGACGACTGGCCGGATGCGGCGGTGGCCAAGCTGGGGCTGGATGCCCGCACTGCGCTGGTGCTGCTGACCCATGACCCCAAGCTGGACGACCCGGCGCTGGAGGCCGCTCTCAAGGCGGATTGTTTCTACATCGGCGCGCTGGGCTCGAAAAAGACCCAGGCTAAACGCGTGGCCCGGATGACGGCAGGCGGGTTTTCCGAGGCTGAGATCGGCCGCATCCACGGTCCTGTCGGGCTGGACATCGGCGCGGCCGGTCCGGCCGAGATTGCCGTGTCGATCCTGGCTGAGATGACAGCAGTGCTGCGGGGCAAGGCGGCATGAAGTTTGGCCCGGTCCCGCTGGCCGAGGCGGAAGGTGCCATCCTGGCGCATAGCCTGAAGGCGGGTGCGCGGCGGGTCGCCAAGGGCACCAGTTTGACTGCGGCTGACCTCGCGGACCTCAAGGCTGCGGGCCATCATTCGCTGACCGTGGCGCGTCTGGAGCCGGGCGATCTGCACGAGGATGCCGCCGCACTGGCGCTGGCTCGTTTTATCGTGCCGGACATGGCGGCGCAGAATATCCGCATCTCGGGCGCCGGGGCTGGGCGGGTGAACCTTTATGCGGCAACCCCTGGAATCGTGTCGCTGGACCGGGCGCGGCTGGAGGCGGTGAATAAGGTCGATCCGATGCTGACCATTGCTACCGTTCCGGATTTCCACCGGGTGGATGCCGAAGGCATGATCGCCACAATCAAGATCATCTCTTACGCGGTGCCTGCGGCGGCGGTGTCCAAGGCCGGGCAGGGTGCAGGCGGGGCCATGCGGGTTATCGCACCTGCCGTTGGCAGCGCCACCCTGATTGAGACGCGTGTGACCGGGGATATCCCTTCGGAAAAAGGCCGTGCCGCCATGCGCGGGAGGCTGGAGCGCATGGGGGTGTCGCTCGCCCCCCGTATCGTGGTGCGCCACAGCGAGGCGGAGCTGGCAGCGGCGGTGCAGGCCGCAAAGGGCGATCTGGTGCTGGTCCTTACAGGCTCTGCCACTTCTGACCCGATGGATGTGGCTCCGCAGGCGCTGCGCCAGGCCGGCGGGCGGGTGGAGCGCTTCGGAATGCCGGTGGACCCCGGCAACCTGCTGTTTGTAGGCGCACACAGGGGGCGGCCGGTGATCGGCCTTCCGGGCTGCGCGCGCTCCCCGGCGCTGAACGGGGCAGACTGGGTGCTGGAACGGATCCTGTGCGGGGTTGAAGTGACCAGCGAAGATATTGCGATAATGGGGGTTGGCGGTCTGTTGAAGGAAATCCCGACCCGGCCGATGCCGCGCCGGGAGACCCTGCCGTGACGGATCAGAATACCGCCTGAGCAGCGATCATCAGGATGCCGGAGAGCACGACAAAGGCACCGTCGATGGCAATGGCCGCGCCGGATTTTCCTGAAAAGGCATCCTGCGCCATCACCAGCGCGGCCCCCGCCAGAATGGCCGCAATGGCGGTGAACAGCGCCTCTGTCTGCGCGGTCATCCCGACCACGACGGCAAGCAGCAGCAAAGCAATCAGCTGCAGCGCCATGGGGGCAAGCGGCAGTTTCTCTGGCGGCTCTGGATTGACGCCTGACCCTAGCGCCCAGGCGCGCCCGAACAGGGCAGGGCTGTAGATCAGCCACCCGGCCAGGAACGCCGCCACGGTGCCGGCAAGGGTTGCGGTCCAATTCAAGGGCTCCATCACCGCCTCCTCACGCCAGGGTTTCAGTCAGAGCCTCGAGGATGCGGCCCCAGCCGCCTTCGTGGCTGTTGCGCTCGTCTTCACCAAAGAACTTCACATGGGTCAGCGTGATGTGGGTGCCGCCATTCTGCGGGCGCAGCACCAGGGTGACCTCGCTGCCTTCGGGCGAGTAGGGGCTGACCCAGGTGAAGGCGATGCGCGAATGCGGGTTGATCGCGGTATAGTTCCCGTGATGCGGGATCTCAGCCTCGCCGTGGCGCATCAGGATGTCGAAGCGGCCGCCGATCCGCGGGTCGTTGCTGATCTCAGGCGCGACCATATCCGGTGCAGGATGCATGAATTTCGCCAGCATCACCGGGTCCAGCCAGGCGTTGAACACGGCCTCCGGCGGCGCGGCGATCACCCGCTCGATGGTCAGTGACAGGTCTTCAGGATTGGTTGCTGTTGCGGTCATTGGCAGTCTCCCCGGTTAATATCCCGTCCAGCGCGTCAAGGCGCATGGACCAGATTGAACGCAATTCCGCAAACCAGCTGTCGATGAGCCGCAGCGGCCCCATCTGCACCTCGATGATATGCGCGCGCCATTCGGTGCGGCGCTGCACCAGCCCGGCTCTCTCCAGCACTTTGATGTGTTTGGAGATGGAGTTGAGGCTGCAGTCGAAATGCGCCGCCAGCGCGGTCACCTGCATCGGGCCCTGCTGCGCGAGAAGGGTCAGCAGGGCGCGGCGCGTCGGATCGCTGGCGGCCTTCAGAAGCTCGGTCAGCTGGTCTTCGTCTATTCGTTCAACCATATGGGTGAATAACACAGCGTCCAGATGTCAGTCAACCCTTTGGGTGAATGATGCCCGCAAAGCAAAACAGCCCGCCGGAGAGGGCGGGCTGCGGTCAGCGCATCATGCGGCGTTCAGGAAGTTGGCAGGCGGTTTGGGTCGAAGCCGCACCATTCGCCCGCGCGGGCCAGGCTGGCGCCGAACCCTTCGGTGGCAAACTTGCCGTAAAGCCAGACCTCGCCATGGGCGGTGCGGTCGAAATTGACGCTGATGTCGGATTGGGCGGCCAGCGTCACGGCGATCATCTCGGAGACAAGGCCGCCGGTGAGATCGGCGACATAACCGTTGGGTGCAAGCGCGGCGAACATCTCTTCACCCAGCCAGATCTCCTGCCCGTCGGCTTCCAGAAGTACGAAATCGCCCTCGTCCCAGGGCGCGCCGGTCTCGCCCGGCCAGGGGGTGTATTCATAAGTGAAACCCGCGTTATAGCCGCCAGGGCCGAAGGAAAACACCAGCGCGCCCGATGTGTCGCGATGGGCGCGCTGCGTGAAGACATGGCAGGTCTGGCCGATTTTCGCCGCGGCCCAGTTGCCCCTTTCGAAGGTAGCCGCAGAGGCTGGAATTTCATAAAGGGCGGCGCAGGCGGCCAGGGCAAGATGCAGGTTTTTCATTCAAGGGGTCCGTCAGATCAAATTCAATGCGGAGTTCAAACTAGAGATTGCGGGTTAAAGCAGCCTTTCGGAAAAAAACACAGGCCCCGCGCGGCAGATACCGGCGGGGCCTGAAAAGGTGCAGTGCGCAGTGATTATTTCTGCGGCAGCGGGCCGATCATCATGATCATCTGGCGGCCTTCCATCTTCGGCATGTTCTCGACCTTGCCGAGATCCTTGATGTCTTCCGCGACGCGTTCCAGCAGCTCGCGGCCCAGGTTCTGGTGGGCCATTTCGCGGCCGCGGAAACGCAGGGTGACCTTCACCTTGT
>CAJXHQ010000076.1 GCA_913054485.1 uncultured Paracoccaceae bacterium | reverse complement strand
GACCGCGTTCATCACAGTGGCCTGCATGCCCATGTAATCCGCCGTGGTGCGCTCCATCCCCTGGGCCGAGCCGCTGAGGCCGCGGAAGATATTGCCGCCGCCGATCACCATGCAAATTTCGACCCCGAGGTCGTGCACGGATTTCACCTCTTCCGCGATGCGCTGCACAGTGGGCGGATGCAATCCGAACCCCTGGTCGCCCATCAGCGCCTCGCCGGAAATCTTGAGCATGACACGATTATAAGAAGTCGCCGGCGTGTCGGCCTGCGGTTCAGTGGATTGGGGCATGTTGCGCTCCGCGGTATGTCGGGGTTAATTTCTGCGGCAAAATGACCGAAAACGCGGCGACATACAATGCGCCCCGGCGAGGTTTAACCCGCAAAGTGCGTTAGCGCCCCGGCAACCTGAAAGAGACATATGGACCTGAGCAGCATTTCCCCCGAACAGCCGGTGCTGATCGCCGGGCCGACGGCCTCGGGTAAATCCGGCCTGGCACTTGAGATCGCCGAACAGCAGGGCGGGGTGATCATCAATGCGGATGCCAGCCAGGTCTACAGCTGCTGGCGGGTGATCACCGCCCGCCCCCCGGCCGAAGAGGAGGCGCGCGCGCCGCACCGGCTCTATGGCCATGTTCGCTATGACGCCGCCTATTCGGCCGGGCATTGGCTGCGCGAAGTTGAGCCTTTGCTGCGGGGGGGGGCGCGGCCGATCATCGTGGGCGGCACCGGGCTCTACTTCATGGCGCTGACCCAGGGCATGGCCGAAATCCCCGCGACCCCCGCTGAAGTGCGGCAGGAGGGGGATGCTTTGCCGCTGGACCGGCTGCTGGATCAGCTGGATGCGGCCACAGCGGCGCGGATAGATACCAACAACCGCGCAAGGGTACAGCGCGCCTGGGAGGTGCTGCGCGCCACCGGCCGGCCGCTGGCCGAGTGGCAGGACACCACCCCTGCCCCGCTGCTGCCCCCTGAAAACTGCGCCGCCTTTGTGATGCGGCCGGACAAGGATTGGCTGGAGGAGAGGATCCGCCGCCGTTTCGCGCAGATGATGGGGGCCGGCGCGCTGGAGGAAATCCGCAGCATGCAGGACCGCTACGACCCTGCGCTGCCCTCTTGCAAGGCGATCGGCGTGCCCGAACTGATGCGGTTCCTGACCGGGCAATGCAGCCGCGAGGAGGCCGTGGAGGACGCCGCAGTTGCAACACGCCGCTACGCAAAACGGCAGCGCACCTGGTTCCGTTCAAAGATGAAAAACTGGACTGCGATTCACTCTAAGGAGAGCGATTCACCTTAAACGCGAAACTGCCTCTTGAACGAATCACCAAATCCGGTGCATTCCGTCAGCAACTTTCACTTTTAAGATATTTATTCACGATGCCCTATGATCCTACCCCTGTTGAGGAAATCTCGGTTTACCCTCTCAAAAGCCTTGCCCCGCTGGGGCCATGGCAAGTGTCTTTGGCTCATCACAGAGAGCATCATCTGCTGATCTGGATCACCCGCGGGCAGGGATTGGCGATGATCGACGGCAGCCGCCGCGGTTTCAGCGCGCATAACGTTTTGTTCATTCCCGCGCGCAGCCTGTTCGCAATCGAAATCGGACGCAATTGCATCGGCCAGGTTCTGCAGGTGCCGGAGGACAGCCCGCTGGCCCTGCCGCGCAAAGCGCACCATCTGCGGATCTCGCAGGCGCAGGATCAAAACAGCCTGACCGCGCTCTTTGAGGCGATGCACGGCGAGCAGGCCGCCCGCGCAACGCTGTGGCACCGGGCGATGCTGTCATACGGCGAGCTCACCGGGATCTGGCTGCGCCGCCAGATCCACGACGCCGAGCTGCAGGCCGGCAAACGCAGCGCCGCACGCCGCCTGACCACGGCCTACAGCAACCGCGTGGTCGAGTTTTTCAGAACCGGATTGAGCATGGCCGAACACGCCGCGGCGCTGGATGTGACCCCGACCCATCTGACCCGGGTCTGCAAGGCCGAAACCGGCAAGACCGCTGCTTCGCTGCTGACCGAACGCCAATACCACGAAGCGCGCCGGCTGCTGGTCGAATCAAACCTCCCGATGCGTGATATTGCCGACCAGCTCGGCTTCGGCAGCGCGGCCTATTTCACCCGCTTCATCAGCCAGCACTCAGGCCAGACCCCCAGCCGTCTGCGCAAAGAGGCAAAGGCCTGACCGGACGCTTTGGTGCCGCAAAGTCAAGGCCGCGGCCCATCTCCCGCCCCGGCCTTAGTTTTGATAGGGTTAACCATAGTCGCTTCACGTCACCGGAAATGTCGCAATTTGACCTCCAAGTGACGATACTATGCATTGACGCGGCCCGCGATATCGGGCGGAATACAGACATGGGAACACGAAAAAACTAATCCAAGCGCCAGACTCGGCCGAACCCGCCTCCAGCAAGGGCGCGGGACCGGCCTTTATAACCCTTTGGCGCAACAGGGAGACTTAAATGACCAAAGACACAATCAACGGCAAACCCGTACACTGGGCAGCAGAAATGCATGCTGAGGAAGTCAAGGCAGGCAAACTGAGCCGCCGTGAGTTTCTGGCACGCGCGACGTCCCTGGGCGTCACCACTGCTGCGGCCTACGGTATGCTCGGCCTGGACGCGCCGGTGCAGGCGGCTGAAGGCATGCAGGACGGCGGCACCATGCGTGTTCAGGCCAATGTTTACAGCTTCAAGGAACCGCGCACCTATGACTGGTCCGAACTGGGCAACCAGGGCCGCGGCACCTGGGAATACCTGGTCGAATACAACAGCGACGGCTCCTTCCGCGGCATGCTGCTGGACAGCTGGGAAGTCAACGAGGACGCCACCGTCTACACCCTGAACGTCCGTAAGGGCGTGAAGTGGAACAACGGCGACGACTTCACTGCTGAAGACGTGGCCCGCAACATCGAAGGCTGGTGCGACAAGGGCGTGGAAGGCAACTCCATGGCCGGCCGTTTTGCCACCCTGGTGGACGCAGACACCAGCAAAGCCATCGAAGGCGCAATCGAGGTCGCGGACAGCCACACTGTGCGTCTGAACCTGCCGAGCCCCGACATTTCGCTGATCCCGGGCATGGCGGACTACCCGTCAGCGATCACCCACAGCTCGTTCCAGACAACGGACTACAAGTCCAACGTTGGCACCGGCCCCTACCTGATCACCGAAAACGAAGTCGGCGTGCGCTGCGTGCTGGAGCGCAACGAGAACCACGCCTGGTGGGGCGAGGCCGTCTTTGGCCGCCCGGCACTGGACCGGATCGAATACATCGATTTCGGCACCGATCCTTCGTCCCACATGGCGGCGCTGGAATCCGACGAAGTCGACATGCTGCATGAATCGGTTGGTGAATTCATCGACGTGCTGGACAGCCTCGGCTACCAGCGCTCCGAAACCGTTACCATGGCCTCCATCGTGATCCGCCCCAACCAGCTGGCGGAATTTGAAGGCAAAAAGCCCTACGCCGACAAGCGCGTGCGCCAGGCCCTGCAGATGGCTGTCGACAATTCCGTCTGCCTCGAACTGGGCTACGGCAACCGCTGCGAGCCGGGCGAGAACCACCACCTTGGCCCGGTGCACCCGGAATATGCCGAACTGCCGCAGCAGAAAGCCGATCCCGCAGCCGCCCGCGCGCTGATGGAAGAGGCAGGCATGATGGATTTCGAGCACGAGATCATGTCGATCGACGATGACTGGCGCAAGAACACCACCGATGCCGTTGCCGCGCAGCTGCGCGACGCAGGCTTCAAGGTGAAGCGGACCGTTCTGCCGGGTTCCACCTTCTGGAATGACTGGGTGAAATACCCCTACTCCTCCACCAACTGGAACCACCGCCCGCTGGGTGTGCAGATCTGGGCGCTGGCCTATAAAGGCGGCGAAGCCTGGAACGAGTTCGGCTGGGCCAATGAAGAGTTTGACGGCCTGCTGGCCGAAGCACTCTCCATCGCGGATGCCGACAAGCGCCGCGAAGTGGCGGCCAAGGCCGCGGCCCTGATCCAGGATGAAGGCGTCACCGTACAGCCCTTCTGGCGGTCGCTGTACCGCCACATGAAAGAAGGCGTTGCCGGAGCGGATATGCACATCTCCTTCGAGCATCACCACTACAAGTGGGGCTGGTCGGCCTGATAGCGGCTTAGGCCCTCCACATTTGGGGGCCGTCCCAGTTCCAGGGGCGGCCCTTTTTGCCAGCTATAATGCTAAAACAGAAGGCCCAAAAGCGAGAGGGGCCCGGCTTTAGCCAGACCGACAGGGAACCACATGGGACTTTTCATATTGCGCCGTACGGGCGTGATGATCCTGACGGCTTTGTGCCTGACGTTCATCGTCTTTGTACTCACCAACCTATATCCAAACCTCGAAAAACTCGCCAAGACCCAGGGTAACTTCCGCATGTCGGATGAAGCTGTGGCCAGCTGGCTGGACAAGAATGGCTATATCGCGCCGATGCCGGTGAAATACGGCCAGTGGCTGGGCGTGGTGCCCGGCTGGACCGACACCGATGACGAGGGCAAGGTGACCGGCCGCTGCATCGCCGGGGCTGTTACCGCCGAAGAAGCCGCCAAGGCACCGAGCCTCTGCGGCATCATTCAGGGCGACTGGGGCCAATCCACCCGCTTCAAGAAAGGTGTCTCGGAAATCGTTGCCGAACGGCTCGGCAATACCGGCTTCCTGATGATGTGGGTTCTGATCGTGATGATCCCTGCCGCACTGACCATCGGCATCCTGGCCGGTATGCGTGAAGGCTCGGCGATGGACCGCTCGCTCTCTACCGTGTCGATCCTGACCACGGCAACACCGGAATATGTGTCCGGCGTGATCTTCATCGCGGTTTTCACCTCTTCGACCGTTGGTCTGAAATGGTTCAAGGGCACCGCCACCTCGGCGATGGAAAACCCGACGTTTGAGAATTTCACCCTGCCGGTGATCACCATTGCGCTTTACGGTATGGGCTATATCGCCCGGATGACCCGCGCCTCGACGACCGAAGTGATGACGGCGCAATATATCCGCACCGCGCGGCTGAAGGGCGTGAGCTTTCACAACATCGTTCTGAAACACGCCCTGCGCAACGCGCTGATCGCCCCTTTCACCGTCATCATGCTGCAGATCCCCTGGCTGCTGAACGGCGTTGTGATCGTCGAGACCCTGTTCAACTACAAGGGCTTCGGATGGGTACTGGTCGAAGCCGCCTCGAACAATGACATCGACCTTCTGCTGGCGGTCTCGGTTGTTTCGGTCGTGGTGGTCCTGCTGACGCAGCTGATTTCCGATATCGGCTATGTCTACCTCAACCCGCGCATCCGCATTTCTTAAGGGAGGACAGTGAACATGGAACCGCTTACCTGGACCGGCTCGCTTGCCTTCCTGAACCCGATTCTGCAGATCCTGCTGCTGCTTCTGGCCGTGGCAATCCTGCTGTGGCTGGCCGCCAGCATCCTGCTGCCGGAAACCACCGCCAAAACCAACGCCGACGGCACGATGAGCCTCAGCGCCGGGCCGCGCGGCCTGGCCACGGCCGCCGTTAACTTCACCTTCATGGGGGCAGCCGGCGTTGCGGCGCTCTACCTGGTGCTGGGCGTCTTCATGGGGCCTGCGGCCGGCATCACCGGGGCCATCTCGCAGCAGCTGGCCCCGGTCTGGATCTCGCTGATCCTGGTGTTTGCCGCCTCCATCGCCTTCAAACGGCGGCTGGGGCTCTACGGCAAGCTCTATGACAGCCCCATTGGCATGATCGGCTTTGCCCTGGTGATGTTCTGGGTCTTCACCGGCGTATACGGCGCGCTGGATCTGATCGTGACCCATGACCCGCTATCGCAGGTCTCGGGCATGAAGAACAAAGTGCCGGGCACACCGATGCGGGGCGCGGAAGAGGGCGACTACCAATGGTACCTGCTGGGTGGCGACAACCTGGCCCGCGACGTGTTCAGCCGCCTGGTGAAAGGCGCCTGGGTCGTGGTGCAGATCGCACCGCTGGCGGCGATGTTCTCCTTCATGGTGGGCATCACCCTGGGCCTGCCCGCAGGCTATTACGGCGGCCGCCTGGACACGCTGCTGTCCTTCCTGGCCAACCTGATCCTCGCCTTCCCGGTGATCCTGCTGTTCTACCTGCTGGTTACGCCTGAGATCGTGGCGGCAGGGGTGCCGAACTACATGGCGACTGTGCTGTTCATCTTCCCGATCATCTTTATCGGGGTGCTGCTGAACTCGCGCTACTATACCCGGCCGAAGCTGCGCAACCCGCTCTTGACCTGCGTTCTCGGGCTGGCGATCTGGATCTACCTGTCGCTGGTCTCCACCGGCGGTTACCTGGTGGAAGCCCCGACCTACAAGATCCCCGGCCTGCCCGCCTTTGCCGACCTGTTCGACATTCCCGGCGGCATCCTGGTGGTGTTTGTTTCGGTGGTCTTTGTGAACGCGCCCACCGTGTTCCGGATCGTCCGCGGCCTCGCCATGGACATCAAGACCCGCGACTATGTGGCAGCAGCCCAGACCCGCGGCGAAGGCCCCTGGTACATCATGCTGTGGGAAATCCTGCCCAACGCGCGCGGGCCGCTGATCGTCGATTTCTGCCTGCGTATCGGCTATACCACCATCCTTCTCGGCACCCTGGGCTTCTTCGGCCTTGGCCTGCCGCCGGAGAGCCCGGACTGGGGCAGCACGATCAACGACGGGCGCAAGCTTCTGTCGATCTACCTGCACCCCGCCCTGCCCCCGGCATTCGCACTGCTGACGCTGGTTCTGGGTCTGAACCTGCTGGCGGACGGTTTGCGCGAAGAAAGCCTGAAGGACTGAATTCTCACCGGCGGGACCGGGGGCCAGCCCCCGGACCCCCGGGATATTTGGGGCCAAATGAAGGGATCTGCCCTTCCTGCCCCATAAGGGAGATACACATATGAGCAAAATGGCAGAGTATGACGGCCCGATCCTGGAGATCGACAAGCTGTCCATTTCATTTTTCACCCGCTTGCGGGAAATTCCGGCAGTGATGGATTTCTCGGTCTCGGTGCAGCCAGGCGAGGCCGTCGGCCTCGTCGGCGAATCCGGCTGCGGTAAATCCACCGTGGCGCTGGGCGTGATGCAGGACCTTGGCAAGAACGGCCGCGTTGTTGGCGGTTCGATCAAGTTCAAGGGCCGCGATCTGGCCGAGATGTCCAAGGAAGAACTGCGCGACATCCGCGGCAATGAGATCGCAATGATCTATCAGGAGCCGATGGCCTCGCTGAACCCCGCGATGAAGATCGGCCGCCAGCTGATGGAAGTGCCGATGATCCACGAGGGCGTCAGCGCCGAGGAAGCCCGCGCCCGCGCCCTGGAAGTGGTGACCGACGTGCGCCTGCCGGATCCGGAGCGGATGCTGAATTCCTTCCCGCACCAGCTGTCGGGCGGCCAGCAGCAGCGTATCGTGATTGCGATGGCGCTGATGTCCAAGCCCAGCCTGCTGATCCTGGACGAGCCGACCACCGCGCTGGACGTGACGGTTGAGGCCGCCGTGGTCGAGCTGGTGAAGGATCTGGGCAAGAAATACGGCACCTCGATGCTGTTCATCAGCCACAACCTCGGCCTGGTTCTTGAGACCTGCGACCGCCTGTGTGTGATGTATTCCGGCGAGGCGGTGGAGCGCGGCTCAATCGAAGATGTCTTCGACAAGATGCAGCACCCCTATACGCAGGCGCTGTTCCGCTCCATTCCGCTGCCGGGTGCTGACAAGAACGCCCGTCCCCTGGTGGCAATCCCGGGCAACTTCCCCCTGCCCCATGAACGCCCGCCGGGCTGCAACTTCGGCCCGCGCTGCGACTATTTCGAGGAGGGGCGCTGCGACAAGGACCGGGTGATCCCGATGGCGCCGGTGGAGGGTAACGACCGCCACGAAAGCCGCTGCCTGAAGTTTGAGGAGATCGACTGGAACGCGCCGCTGGTTGCGGCTGAGCAGAAGGAGAAGACCGCGCCCGGCAAGGTGGTCCTGAAGATGGACAACCTCAAGAAGTACTACGAGGTGGCGGCCAACGCGCTGTTCGGCGGCGGCGAAACCAAAGTGGTGAAGGCCAATGAGACGCTGAGCTTTGAGGCGCGCGAATCCGAGACCCTTGCCATTGTTGGCGAATCTGGCTGCGGCAAATCCACCTTCGCCAAGGTGCTGATGGGACTGGAGACCGCCACCGAAGGCCAGATCCTGCTTGATAACAAGAACATCGAAGCCATCCCGATCGAGGAGCGCGACACCGCAACCGTGTCGGACGTGCAGATGGTGTTCCAGAACCCGTTTGATACGCTGAACCCCTCGATGACCGTGGGCCGGCAGATCATGCGGGCGCTGGAGATCTTCGGCATCGGCGACACGGAAGCAGACCGCAAGAAGCGGATGCTGGAACTGCTGGATCTGGTGAAACTGCCGCGCGCCTTCGCCGACCGCATGCCGCGCCAGCTGTCGGGCGGCCAGAAGCAGCGTGTGGGCATCGCCCGTGCCTTTGCCGGTGATGCACGTATCGTGGTGGCAGATGAACCCGTGTCGGCTCTGGATGTGTCGGTGCAGGCGGCGGTCACCGATCTGCTGATGGAGATCCAGCGCGAGCATAAAACAACGCTGCTGTTCATCAGCCATGATCTGTCCATCGTGCGCTATCTTTCGGATCGGGTAATGGTGATGTACCTCGGCCATGTGGTGGAACTGGGGGATACCGAACAGGTTTTCTCGCCGCCCTACCACCCCTATACCGAGGCGCTTTTGTCGGCGGTGCCGATCGCCGATACCTCGATCGAGAAGGAACATATCGTTCTGGAGGGCGATATCCCCTCCGCGATGAGCCCGCCGCCGGGCTGCCCCTTCCAGACCCGCTGCCGCTGGAAATCCGAAGTGCCGGGCGGGCTTTGCGACCGCGAGGTGCCACCGGTGCAGCAGCTGTCCGACGGCCATCAGATCAAGTGCCATCTGGATGCGGATTCCCTGGATAAGATGAAACCGGTGATCAAGATCGCCGCGGAATAACCGCGGCCTCATAGGCAAAACAGAACGGACCGGGGATATCCCCGGCCCGTTTCTTTTGCGCTTTGCCTGTCTGCCTGCCGCTCCCACACGGCGGGCGGGACCGGTCAGCTGAGGACGGCGGCCGCGATGACCAGCAAGTTCATGCCGGCAAATTGCAGCAGCTTGGGGCGGCGGCGGTGCATAAAACCGGCCGCAATGGCCAGCACGCAGGAGGCCAGGAACGCCGGCGGAACCGCCATTGCCACGGCCTCTGCGACCAGGCTGCCTTCCGCATAAAGCCCGGCGCCGCCCATTTGCAGGCTCTTCATTGCAAGCCCGGTTGCCGTGCCGCAGATCCCGCCGGCAAGCCCCGGCAGAACGCCGGTGGCGGGTCTGCGCGGACCAATGATGCTGTCGATCAGCTCTTCCGTCGGCGCGCCCCCAGGCTGGCGCTGCAAACGGTCAAGACGGTCTTCAAAGCTCTTGGCATACACGGCAAATTTCCTTCCACTCACAGGAAGAAATTTACGAAACTTTAAGGCAAATTAAGGGCGGTTAAGGGGAGTTAACGGGGCCTTAACGCGGAGTTAATAGGGCGTTAACCGCCCCTGCGCCTCAGCTGCCCCAAATCACTTTCACGTAGTACTGCGTTTCTTTGTTAGGCGGCACTCCGTCATATTTTTCAACGGCTTGCGGACCGGCGTTATAG
>CAJXHQ010000075.1 GCA_913054485.1 uncultured Paracoccaceae bacterium | reverse complement strand
GCTGGGCCACACCATCGTGGTGATGACGGCCGAAGGGCTGAGCCATATTGCACCGCCGAAAGCGGCAGTGCCGCGCGGGGTCGATGATATTGAGACACTGGCAAGCCAGGGCGCGCTGATGCGGCTCCTGCGCGAGGAGGCCGCATGAGGTATCTGCCCGCACTGGCCGCGGCCGTCTTTGCCATTGCTGTCTGGCAGGCCGTGGTCACGCTGACCGGCCTGCCGAAATTCATTCTGCCCGGACCGATGCGGGTGGCCGAGACCTGGTGGACCAGCCGGGCGCTGATTGCCGAACACGCGCTGGTCACCGGTTTTGCGGTGCTGGTCGGCCTTGCCGTCGGGATCACGCTGGGCGTGGTGACGGCCATTCAACTGGCTACCTCTCGCACGGCGCGGGTGCTTATCCGGCCGATCCTGGTCTTTTCGCAGGCGCTGCCGGTCTTTGCGCTGGCCCCGATCCTGACGCTCTGGCTTGGTTTCGGACTGGGATCCAAAGTCGCGATGGCCGTTCTGATCATCTATTTCCCCGTCGCATCGTCCTTCTTTGATGGGCTGACCCGCACACCGGCCGGCTACCTGGATCTGGCCCGCACCATGCAGGCCAGCCCACGCGCCGTGCTCTGGCATATCCGTATCCCTGCAGCGCTGCCTTCGCTGGCCTCGGGCGTGCGGCTGGCAGCCGTCTATGCGCCTATCGGCGTGGTGATCGGCGAATGGGTCGGCGCCTCGCGGGGTCTGGGCTACCTGATGCTACTGGCCAACGGGCGGGTGAAGACCGACCTGATGTTTGCCGCCATGCTGACGCTCGGCATCTTCTCGGTGCTTCTGTATGAGGCCGCCCGCCATCTCACCCGCCATTGGGTCCGCGAGGAAGAGGCCTAGCGCACCAGCCATTCTTCCAGCCCGCCGGGCAGTTCAGCCAGTTTGATCCAGCGGGAGCCAGCGGGCTGGCCGGGGCGAAGCCGCAGGCGCCCCAAAAGGCCTATGCAGGCCCATTCCGGGCGGTCTTTACGGGGCCTGTAGTTTTGGGAGGGATCATAGGCGGGATTGCTGCGCGGGCTGCCGTCTGCCGCGCGCTGCACCGCCCCGAACCGGTCGCGTTGATAGCGCCCCTGCCAGCTGCCCAGATCATCATTGCCGATAAGGCAAGGCGCGGCAGAGACCACGCCCGCCGGGTCCTCGCCTTGTACCGCGGGGCGGACCTTGCTGCCGTCGAAGGCAACCGCGACACCGCGGCGGTCTTCGCCATCCGGATTGCCGTCTGCCCATTCAAAATACTCCGCATAATCCGCGCCGCCGCCGCTCCAGGCCCCGGCACAGGAGCCATTGCCGGAGGCATCAAACCGGAAGGCCAGCGTGCCGCCATTGCCGGCCTGCAGGTAATCCTGCCCGCTGCCGGTGGCGGTCAGGGCCAGCACGGTGGCGCTGGCCCCTTCAACCTCCAGATGGGCATCCGGAGATGCTGTGCCGAACCCGGCCTGCCCGGTATCCGCCTTCACGGTCATCGCCTGCTGCCAGCTGCTGCCGTCATCCGAGACCTTCAGGGCAAAATCATTGCTGCCCAGCAAGCCGATCTCCGCATGGCCGATCCAGCCGGATTGAAACAGGAAGGCGGCGGTATCGGTTGTGTTGGCCTTATTCACTTTGACCTGATGTCCCTGTCCGGCATGGGTGAACAGGGCGGCGTCGCTGCTGACAGCCAGCCGGTTGGTTGCATCCGCCGAAGTGCCGATACCTGCCAGCGCGAGGTTCTGCATCTTGGCCGCGGGCAGCACCCAATCCGATCCGGTCCAGACCCGCAACTCTGCCGTGTCTGTGCACCAGGCCCGCCAGCCCGGCTGCGGCTGCAAAAAGACCCAGGCATTGTTCTGCCAGATCGCCAGCATCGTGTCCTGCCCGGCCCAGGCATCCGTGGGGCCGGATCCCAGCGCGTGAATTTCACCTGCCGATGGTGCAACCGGCGGTGTCTGGCTGTCAAACGCCCGCACGGTCAGCTGAACAAGCGCATCCAGTACGTCCAATGCAGCATTGTGGGTCACATGCTTCTGTGCCTGCGAGGGCATCAGGTAGGGCAGGGACAGGGAAGGGGAGGTCTCGCTCATCGGCCGGCTCCGTTGTTGAGGACAGAGCGCAGGCTGAAGCCTTCGGGTCAAGAAAGCGGTAAACATGCGGCCGGAGGCAAGGCAACATGGCTTGGTCCCGGCAGGTCCCGGCGGGCGCGCGCCCGGCGGGCTGTCAGTCCGGGGGCAAGGCCATGTAGCGGCGGATCGCGGTTTTCAGCCCGGCCCGGATGCTTTCGTCCCGTGTGGTGAAGACGTGGTAGTCATTTACCAGGTCGTTTTGCAGAACACCGACGATAAGCTGGAAGCAGAAACTCAGCTGTGTTCTGGCCTCTTCCTGCGTCAGACCTTTGATTTCATGGTCATAGGCCTTGCGGAAATTGCGCATGATCTGCCGTGCAGAGTCCCGCATCGGCGCCCAGGGGTCATCAGGCTCCAGGATCCGCAGCAGTGATTCCCGCAGGATGCCGCGCAGCGGGCCGGCGAACAGATCCGCCATGAGGTCGACCAGCTCGTCCAGCGCCTGGCTGGGCGTCATCTCATAAAGCTGGTCCAGCCCGACGCGGCGCCGGATTTCGGCGTTGCAAGAGGCCATCGCGGCAGACCGCAGGGCCCGGAAATAGGATTCCTTATCTTCAAACCGGGTATAGAAGCTGCCGACCGAGTAGCCGCATTTCGCCGCAAGTTCCGGGATCCGCAGATCCCCGAACCGGCGTTCATTCAGCAGCTCGCACCCCGCCTCAAGGTATTTGTCGCGGATAATCCGGCTGCGTTTTTGCCTCGCCGGCAATACGCCAGGGATGTCCTCGTCTACCGAGAAATCCTCTAAAATCATTGCCCAACTCCTGGCGTCTCAATATCCGGGCCGCCCCGATAAGGGCGGCCCGCACTGCAGTATCAGGTTCATTCGACGAACAGCAATGCCGTCTGCGGAACAAAGGTCACCACCATCAGCACGCCGAGGATCAGTAGGATGAAGGGTACAACCGCCTTGCAGATCTCCACGAAATTCTCGCGGAAGGCAGTCATCGCCACGATCTGGTTCAGCCCCAGAGGCGGTGTCAGGAAGCCGATTTCCAGGTTGATGACCATGATCACACCGAAATGCACCGGGTTGATCCCGTAAGCCACTGCCGGACCCAGCAGCAGCGGGCCAAGGATAAGGATAGCCGACATCACGTCGAACAGGCAGCCGACGATCAGCAGCAGCACGTTGACGGCCAGAAGGAAGGCGATCTTGCTGGAGGTGACATCGGTGATCCACAGGGCCAGATTGTCCGGCACCTCCTCGATGGTGAGGATGGTTTTGAGGCTCAGTGCCACCGCGATGATCGGGAACAGCATGCCCAGAAGCTTTGCCGTATCGACCGCCGTATGGAAGAAGTCGATCAGCTTCAGCTCGCGGTGAATGCAGATCTCCACAAACAGCGCATAGACCAGTGCCACGGCGGCCGCCTCGGTTGCCGAGAAGTAACCGGTGTAGATCCCGCCCAAGAGGATGACCGGCAGAAGCGCCGACCAGCCGCCGCGCCGCAGCGCCACCAGGAAGTCGCCCATGTCGAACTTCTGGGGCTCCATGTGGCGGTTCTTCCAATAGGAATAGAAGGCCAGCACACTGGCAATCATCAGGCCGGGGATAATGCCAGCGATGAACAGATCCGCGATCGAGTTTTCGGTGACAATCCCGTAGAGGATCAGCGGAATTGACGGCGGGATGATGATCCCCAGGGTGCCCGCGGAGGTCAGCGCGCCAAGCGCAAAGCGCTTTTCGTAGCCGTTTTCCAGGAGTGCCGGGTAGAGGATCGTGCCCACGGCCAGCAGGGTGACCGGCGACGAACCGGAGATCGCCGCGAAGATCGCGCAAGACAGGATGGTTGCCACCGCAAGGCCGCCGGGGATCGGTTTTGTGACGCTGATGGCCAGGTCGATCAGGCGCCGCGCGATGGAGCCGCGGGTCATGATGCTGCCTGCCAGCAGGAACATCGGGATGGCCAGAAGGATGGCGTTGTCGAGGCTGATCCAGATGTCTTCGGCCAGGTATTCCAGGGTGCCATCACCCCAGACCAGGTGCACATAGGCAGCCGACCCCAACAGGATCACGATGATATTCTGGCGCAGCGCAAGCAGGACCAGAATTCCGATAAGTAGTGCTACTCCAGCCATGATTACCCCGCCGGCTTGTCAGAATGGACCTTGAGATCAGGTCTCAGGCCGAAGATCAGGTGTTTCACCGCAGACGAGGCGAAGGCGAAGGGCAGAACCAGCTGCAAAGGCCAGATCTCGAAGTAGAGAACCGGTGCCTTGTCGCCGTACTCCATTGAAATCGCAACAAATGTCCAAGCCACATAGGCAGAGGCAAAAAAGAAAACAGAAGAAAGAAAATCACCAAAGCGGGCGACGTGTCGGTCCATGCGTCTGCCGGCCACGAAGTCCATGAATTCAGGCCGCAGATGCGCCGAGTCCGAGGTCGCCAGGGTCAGCCCCAGGAAACCCGCGATAATGGCGGCATAAACGGCAATTTGCTGCAGGCCGAGAATGGCGGTTCCAAATACTTCCCGCCCTACAACATCAATCATCAATAGCGTTGCAACGACCGCATAAGCGGCCGTTGCGACGATGGACTCAGTCAATTTGAGCCCTTTCAGGATACCAGCGAGCATGCCAGGTCCTTAGGAACAGGCAGCTTTGGCGGCCTGGATCTCTTCCCATTTGGCAGCTGCCTTGGGGCCGAGTTCCTCGAGGATGGCTTCCTGTGCGGACGGAACAATGTCCTTCCACTGCTGCAGTTCCGCGTCGGTCAGGTTAATGATGGTCGCGCCATTGCCTTCAGCCTTGCCCAGCAGCGCGCCTTCGGCGCCGCGGATCATGCCGCGCAGCTCCAGGAAGATCGGGGCCGCTTCGTTGATCCAGCCCTGCTCCTGTTCGCTCAGAGCGTCCCAGGTCTTGCTGGAGACGATGATGCCGCCAACCTGGTGCTGGTGACGGGTCAGGGTCACTTTCGGGGCCACGGCAGCATAGCCGGTCAGCACGCCGAAGACGGAGAGCTGGGTCGCAGCCGTCACCTGGCCGGTCTTCATCGCCGGAACCGCATCCTTCGGAGCCAGGGGAACCGCGGTGCCGCCTGCGATCTGGATGTAGCGGGTGTCAGTGGCAGAGGGCGCAGTACGGATCTTCACACCAGCCAGATCGGCCGGGGTGCGGATTTCGCTCTGGCCGAAGATCACCTGGTAGCCGACTTCCATCCAGGAAATGGTCTTGATGCCGGCGGCATCAAATTCTGCGTCGAAGGTGTTCAGCAAGTGATTGTCCGCAACACAGTCGAACTGCTCGGCGCTGTCAAAAGCATAGGGGGAGGCCAGCAGGCTGTATTCGGGGATCAGCTGCGACATTGCGGTGCCGGAGACGACGCCCATGTCGATGCGGCCGCGGGCGATCTGTTTGACCACGTCCTGCTCACCGCCCAGCTTGGAGCCCATATAGGCTTTGATGGTCAGCTCGCCGCCGGACAGTTCAGCCACTTTTTCGGCGAACTTCTGGGTCACGGCACCCCAAGGCGAATTCGGCGGCGGCGCGGCGCTCAGACGCAGTTCCTTGGCGTTGGCGGCGACGGCACCGGCGGTCATCAGGACTGCTGCGGCAAGTGTTGTGATTTTCATACTCTGTTCCCTCCCAGAACGTTAAGCATTCGTGTTCATGATGCCTCCGACGCTAAGCGATGAACCCAAATTCTGTCAAATAAAATGAACCCGAAATAGATATTTAGTTATCAAACTGTTTAATAACAGTGCATTAGGCGCCTCTCTGCAGTGCAAAAATATGAAACCGAGTTCATTTTATATTGACAGAATAGCTGAGTCCTCCCTAAACCTTAGGCAATCAGCTTCACGCTTACAGTCATTTTTCCGCATCCGGGCCCCTTATGAACGCGACATCGAAAACACCCGATAAACCCGCCCGCCGGCCTGCTGCTTCCAGCAAGCCGCGTGGCGGTTCAAAAGCCACCGAAACCGCGGGCAGCCAGACCCGCATCGTTGACAGTACCGCCGCCGTGCAGGACGCCGAAGACATCATTCGCACCATTGATCTGGAGGCGTCGGCACCCGCAGCGCCGGCCGCGGGCCTGCGTATCCGCGAGGCTGAAGCACCGGGCGAGGCGACCGAGATCGCTCCGGCCCCGGTTGCCAGCAACAAGCCGCGCCTGTCCAGCGGGGCCCGCATCCGCGAAAACCGCGCCTACCAGCGGGTTCAGAAGATCAAGCCGGTCAAGCTGGTGGTCCCTGCCAGCGACGAAATGGGCTACAAGAAGCTCTTCACCAAATTCGAAGAGGCCTTCCTCGCCGCTGACATCAAGATGATCGGTGAATGCCTGTCGCCCGCTTTTGAGTGGAACCTGCCGAACGGGCAGAACATCTACGGCAAGGCCGAGGCGCTGGCCGAGATGGAGAGCCGCTTTGCGATGCCGAACGGGCCGAAGTTTTCCAAGGCCCTGTGGAAGTTCAAGGGCCGCACTGTGATCCAGTCCTACAAGGTCGAATTCCTGGGGCCGGACGGTAAGTGGCGCAAATCCAAGGGCATGGATCTCTACAAAATCCGCGACGGGCTGATCGCCCGCAAGGACGCATATTGGAAGATGGTTCCCTGAGTTTCAGGGAAGGGAGGACAACATGAAAATCGAATCCGCAGCCGGTGAATTCGGCTTTGATCTTGAGAAACTGGACCTCAAAGACGACGGCATCGTGCTGACCGGCAAGATGGGCGTCTGGGAGGCCGAGACCACCATGACAAGCGCAGATCTGCGCCGCATCCTGGTGATGGTTCTGGCCAAGCCGGGGGCCTGGGGCTACCTGCTCAAATTGCTGATGGGTGCCCGCAAAGAGGCGGCCGGCAAATGAGCAAGAAGAAGCCTGAAGGCCTGCCGCCGCAGGCCGAAGCCGCCTGGGACTACCCGCTCTATGACGCCATCATGGGCCGCCGCTCGCGCCGGTTCGGCCTTGGCATGGAGATGGAGTCGGGGCCCTTCACCTATAAGTCGGATAAAGAACCGATCGGGCTGAGCGATCTGGAGACGGCGATGCTGGTCTCGGCCGCCACAGCGACGACCGGCCCGATCCTGGCCGAAACCACGCTGCCCGGCGGCATGGTGAAAACCATCGGCAAGCCGTACCCCTCGGCCATGGGTTCGCACCGCGCGCGGCTGTTCTTTACCAATGACCACGGCACCTATGTCGTCAATGCCGACCAGGCGAAGATGACCAAGAAGCGCGAGTACGAGGACAAATCCGACCGCGAAAAGATCCTCGGCTTCTACGAGAACTTCGTGCAGAAGATCGACGATGGCCGCATGGACCTGCCGGGCGAAGAGCCGGGTGTGTGGCCGCATAACCAATGGGTGACCAACAAACCGGGCACCACGCTGTTCATGCCGGTGATCGACGTCACAAAGGATATGATCAAGCTGATCCTGAACCTCTGCGACAGCAAGGCCGGCCGTTATGCCGGGCAGGGCGGCGGCTATTTCATCGTTGATGACCGCAACGGCATGCGCCCCTGCGGCAACCAGAAATGGGTGGACAGCGGCTTCCTGTCTAAGAAGAAGGTGATGACGCTGAGCCGTCTGGAGAAAATCCTGTCCGACGGAATGCTGGCCGAAGGCGCCTTCATGTCGCAGCTGATCGCGCTGGCGATGCAGGCAACTGGCATTGGCGGCTGGGTCTATGGCGGCTTTTCCTCCACCGTGGTTCTGGGCGGAACGCCGGCCTGCCGCGGACTGGGCTTCAAGTTTATCCAGTCCAAGACCGATCCCTTCCCGATCCCCGTGGGCCGTCCCGGCGTGTTCGAGGCCTTCTGCCCGCCGAACTATCCGGACATGAGCGCGGCCGTAGACGCCGCCATTGCCGGTGCGACGATCACCATGGACGACTGGGAAGCCAAGGGCATGCTGAAGCCCCACACCGCCCCCAACCATGAGTTCGACGCCGCCACCGTTCAGGCGAGCCCCGAGGGCGTGCAGTGCGTCAAGGACATCTGTAGTTACATCTATGAAACCTATGGGAAATTCCCGGCGACCGTGGACCCGATCCAGCTTACCCTGTTTGCGCAGGCGCACCACCTGGACCTGGATTTCTACGACAAGAACATGAAACCCGGCGCCTATTCGGAAACCCATGCGAACAACATGCGGGACTGGCACGACGGCCATGTTCCCAAGGCAAAAGACTGATAGGGAGAAGAGACATTATGGATCCGTTCCGCCTGATTATTGATGGTAAGCGCGTGCCGACGAAACAGTGTTTCGAGGTGCTGAACCCGGCCAGCGAAAAGGTCGCGGGCCTTGCTCCGCTGGGCACCAAGGAAAACCTGGAGGACGCAATCCGCGCCGCCAAGGTGGCCTTTGAAAGCTGGAAGGACGAGACCGAGCGCAAGCGCCAGACCGCCTGCCGCAAGATCGCCGAAAAAATTGAAGCCCACGCCGAAGAGCTGGCGCAGCTGCTGACGGCTGAACAGGGCAAGCCGCTGAACGGTCTCGGCTCGCGCTGGGAAATCGGCGGCGCCATCGCCTGGACGCAGTATACCGCTTCGCTGTCGCTGCCGATGAAAGTCCTGCAGGACAATAACGAAGGTCATGTGGAACTGCACCGCAAGCCGATCGGTGTTGTTGGCTCCATCACCCCGTGGAACTTCCCGGTGATGATCGCCATCTGGCACATCATCCCCGCGGTTCTCTCCGGCAATACCGTGGTGATCAAACCCTCTCCCTTCACCCCGCTGACCACCCTGCGCGTGGTCGAGCTGATGAACGAAGTGCTGCCCAAGGGCGTGGTCAACTGCGTCACCGGCGATGATGACCTGGGCCCGGTGATGTCCACACATGAAGACATCGGCAAGATCGTCTTCACCGGCTCCACCGCGACCGGCAAGAAGATCTACGCCAGCTCGGCCGACACCATGAAGCGCCTGACGCTGGAACTGGGCGGCAATGATGCCGGCATCGTCTTGCCGGATGTGGACCCCAAGGCAATTGCCGAGGGCCTGTTCTGGGGCGCCTTCATCAACGGCGGCCAGACCTGCGCCGCGCTGAAGCGCCTTTATGTGCATGACGACGTCTATGAAGAAGTCTGCGAAGAGCTGGTGAAATTTGCCCGCAAGATGCCTGTGGGTGTCGGCACCGACGACAATGTCATCATCGGCCCGATCCAGAACCACAAACAGCTGGACATTGTCACCGACCTGGTGAGCGACGCCAAGGGCAAAGGCCGCGTGCTGCTGGGCGGTGACATCCCGGCGCGCAACGGCAAGAAGCAGGGCTATTTCTTCCCGCTGACCATCATCGCTGATCTGGAAAACGGCGACCGGCTGGTCGACGAAGAGCAGTTCGGTCCGGCGCTGCCGATCATCCGCTACCGCGAGATCGAAGACGTCATCGAGAAGGCCAACGACAACCCCAATGGTCTGGGCGGGTCGGTCTGGAGCCGCGACATCAATGAGGCCAAACGTGTGGCCGCGAAGATGGAATGCGGATCGGTCTGGATCAACAAGCACGGCATGATCCAGCCCAACGCACCCTTCGGCGGTGTGAAACAGTCCGGCGTTGGTGTGGAATTCGGCCAGGAAGTCCTGGAAGAATACACCAACGTTCAGGTC